>NZ_JBFTQI010000036.1:0-15475 GCF_056398925.1 Pedobacter sp. 01T416_2 | reverse complement strand
ACCTTGGATAAGGTTGAAAACTTGGGCGTAAAACTAACCAATTGTGGGGTTAAAGACATCGTTTTACCTGGTGACGTTAAAGAAATTATGAACCAGGTTTTAGTTGCCGAAAAAAGAGCCCAAGCCAATATCATTACCCGGAGAGAAGAAACAGCATCAACCAGAAGTTTGTTGAATACAGCTAAATTGATGGAAGACAATGCAATGTTGTACAAGTTGAAAGAGATGGAATATGTAGAGAAAATCGCAGAAAAAATCAACAACATCAGCTTATCAGGCAGTGGACAAATTGTAGATCAATTGAAGCAAATCTTCGTAAAATAAATTAAATTTAGAAACCCTCGGTCAGGTGAGTATTACCTGCCGAGGATTGAACAAGAAATAAAATGAACAACAACATAACAGGTAATAACCTGATCGAAATAGGTTATTCCGAAGGAAAAATAGTAGGCATAGCATTAGATATCCTGAAAGAAAATTTCGCGAATATTGAGGAAAAAGAATTATTGGCCTTATTTAAAAAAGTAAAAGAATAYCCGGAAAGTTTTTTGGATGACGAGGTATTAAATGTATTGGCAACTGCTGTGATCGAGGAAGCCAATCCAAAATCAGATGGGACCATTGAACTAATCAACAATGCTAAAGATTATTCAATTTTCGGTGCCGATTATATAGAAGAAGGTGCCCGAAACCAAATGGATATCGCCATGAAACTGCCAGTTTCGGTAGCTGGGGCATTAATGCCCGATGCCCATCAAGGCTATGGTTTACCAATTGGTGGCGTATTAGCGACTAGAAATGCAATTATCCCTTATGGTGTCGGTGTAGATATCGGTTGTAGAATGGCTTTAAGTATTTTCGATATTCCAGAGAAACATTATTTTGGGAAAGATGCAATGTATAAACGCGAATTAATTGCTTTCACCAAATTTGGTGCGGGTCAGAATTTTAAAGGTAATGAAAGGGCTGATCATGATGTTTTAGAAAACGACGCTTTCAACGCTACTCCTTTTCTTAAAAATTTACACGGAAAGGCTTGGGCACAACTGGGTACTTCGGGTGGTGGAAATCACTTTGTAGAATGGGGGATTATTGATTTTGCCGAACGTGATGAGATTTTAAATATCGATAAAGGACGTTACGTAGCATTATTGACCCATTCGGGTTCCCGTGGTTTTGGCGCAACCATTGCAGGTCATTACACCAAACTGGCTAAAGACATATGTAAACTACCTAAAGAGGCTGTAAACCTGGCTTATTTGGATTTAAATTCTGCCGAAGGACAAGAGTATTGGATTGCCATGAATTTAGCCGGCGATTATGCTTCAGCCTGTCATGAGGTGATCCACAAAAGATTAACCAAGGCAATTGGCGCTAAAGTTTTAGCCAAGGTAGAGAACCACCATAATTTTGCATGGAAAGAAATGCTTGATGGAGAAGAAGTAATTGTCCACCGAAAAGGTGCTACACCAGCAGGTAAAGATGTGATGGGGATTATTCCAGGAAGTATGACCGCACCAGGATTTTTGGTTAGGGGAAAAGGCGAAATGAGTGCAATCAATTCAGCATCTCATGGTGCGGGACGTCAAATGAGCCGGACCAAAGCGATTCAATCGATTACCAAATCGGATATGAAAGCGATTTTGAAAGATCATAATGTTACCCTAATTGGTGCAGGTTTAGATGAAGCGCCAATGGCCTATAAAGACATCAACAAAGTGATGGCAGCGCAAACCGAACTGGTTGATGTAGTGGCCAAATTTGAACCTAAAATGGTGAGAATGGCTGATGATGGAAGCAGGGAGGATTAGTTTTTAGCCTGGAGTCCTTAGTCTGGAGTCTACTGTACAGTCGTCACCCTGAATTTATTTCAGGGTCTATCTCCCAATAAAGATGCTGAAATAAATTCAGCATGACGACCAAGTTAGGAAACGAATCAAAATGTTCGTTGGAGTAAAAATAAAGAAACCCTCTTAAGTTAATTTTGAAGAGGGTTTCTTATCTAATTTATAATCTTTACTTCAACTTACTCAAAGCGGTTTTAATCCTTGGCAACATATCTTTAATATCCTGCAGGGTACAAGCACCAACCGAAGCCCTGAACCAAGGCATACTGTCTTCATTTCCAAAAGCAGAGAATGGAACCAAAGCTGCTCCAGCTTCTTTAATCAGATAGAAATTTACATCTGCACTATCTTTTAAAACTTGACCATCTTCAGTGGTTTTTCCGATATAATCGATTTTAATGGTCAAATAAATCGCGCCCATCGGCTCAACAGCATCAACATTAAAGCCTTCGTTCTTTAATTCGTTAAATCCATTGTAAAGTGCGTTTAAGCTATCTTGAATCTGACCTTTAAAACTGGTTAAGAAAGTATCAACCTGTGCTTTATCGTTAAAATAATTAGACATAGCCACTTGCTCGGCTTTTGGCGCCCAGGCACCCATGTGGCCAACTAAAGCTTTCATTCTATTGATAATATCCTCCGGACCAAAACCCCATCCTACACGTACACCAGTTGCCGCCAAACATTTCGAACTACCATCAACAAAAACAGTAAACGGACGCATTGTAGGGCGTAAGGAAACTGGATTTACATGTTCTTTTCCGAAAGTTAAAAGCGAATAAATCTGATCGTACATCATGTACAATGGTTTTTCGTCGGCACCACGTGATGCATTTTCTTCTAAAACAGCATCACAGATTTCAGCTAAGGAATCGGCATCGAACATGGTTCCTGTTGGGTTTAATGGCGAGCACAGCGCCAATAAGGTTGCCCCTTTTAAATGCGGTTTTAATTGCGCTGCAGTTGGCATAAAATTATGCGCAGCATCGGTTTCTACCGCAATTGTTTTTGCCGAAGTTAAGTGAGAATAGTGGTTGTTATTCCAAGATGGTGCAGGGAAAACCACGGTATCTCCAGGATCGATCAAAGCCAGGTAAGTAGCATAAATTAAAGGGCGTGAACCACCAGAAACTAAAATGCTGTTGGTGTTGTATTCTAACCCAAATCTATCCTTTAACAATTCCGAAACCGTTTCTCTTAAAGGCAAAACACCGTCAGCAGGCGGGTAGTTGGTTTGGTTGGCGTTGTATGCTTCTACAATTCCGGCCTTTAATTCGGTTGGGATTGGGTAAATGTTTGCGTCAAAATCGCCTATGGTTAAATTAGCGATCGAAGCACCTTTGCGCTTCATTTCGTTAACTTCATTACCGATTTTTATAATTTCTGAGCCGATTAATGAACTGGCCAATACTGAAACTTTCATATACTATTATTTATTATCGATCTTATAATTAGCGAATTAAATCTTCTATTGCTTTATTCACTTTTCCGAAACCAAATTGAGACAATACTCCTTGCATTGCTGCAGCAATCTGCTCGTTGCACAGGTTGCCAATGCTCCCTTCGTGTGTATGATGTATTTGGCCAGACGGTGCAAAAGTACCATTTTCTATCTGTTCGCCAACAATTTTATAAGCCTCTCTAAATGGAACACCTTGTAAAGCCAGATCATTCACTACTTCAACGCTAAACAGATAGTCGTATTTTTTATCCTTTAAAATATCATCTTTTATCGTGATGTTCTGGAACATAAAAGTAGCAATCTCCAAACATTCGTTTAAAGAAGTAATTGCTGGAAATAGATTTTCTTTCAGCAATTGTAAATCGCGGTGATAACCTGATGGCAGATTGGTAATCATCATGGCAATTTCATTCGGCAAAGCCTGAATTTTATTGCAACGCGAACGGATCAACTCAAAAACATCAGGATTTTTTTTGTGTGGCATAATACTCGACCCTGTAGTCAGTTCTGCCGGAAAACTAATGAAGCCAAAATTCTGATTGATGAACAAACACACATCCATCGCCATTTTAGCTAAAGTTGCTGCAACAGCACTCATTGCCTGTGCTAAAACCCTTTCAGTTTTGCCACGCCCCATCTGCGCATAAACTACATTATAGTTTAAGCTTTCAAAGCCTAACAACTCAGTTGTTAAAGTTCTGTTTAAAGGGAATGAAGAACCATAACCAGCAGCTGACCCTAATGGATTCTTATTACAGATTTTCCATGCAGCCAACATCAATTCCATATCATCTGCCAAGCTTTCGGCATAAGCACCAAACCATAAACCAAAAGACGATGGCATGGCAATCTGCAAATGCGTATAACCTGGCATCAATTTATCTTTGTGCGTATTGCTCAGCTCAATTAGCTCATTAAACAAGATTGAGGTTTGGCCAACCATATCTTCGATGCAAGCCCTAAAGAACAGTTTCAAATCAACCAGCACCTGATCGTTACGCGACCGGCCACTATGGATTTTCTTACCTGCTTCGCCAATACGTTGTGTAAGCAACCACTCTACCTGTGAGTGCACATCTTCCACACTGTCTTCTATGGTGAAATTTCCAGCTTCAATTTCAGCATAAATATTTTTCAATTCTTGTTGAACCGTTTTCAGTTCTTCAGCGGATAGCAAATTAATAGTTTCTAACATTTGGGTATGCGCCAAAGAACCCAATACATCAAACTTTGCCATTTGCAGATCCAGTTCACGGTCTTTACCAACCGTAAAACGCTCTACAAACTGATTTACATCTATATTTTTTTGCCAGATTTTCATTAGTGATATTTTTTTCAATGGTTATGAAGAATGCTTCCGCAATTTTCATTTTAAATTTATTTAACCACAAAGTGCGCTAAGTTTTCCGCAAAGCACACAAAGCTATTCTATCATTTTACCACAG
Source organism: Pedobacter sp. 01T416_2 (assembly GCF_056398925.1). Classification (NCBI taxonomy): domain Bacteria; kingdom Pseudomonadati; phylum Bacteroidota; class Sphingobacteriia; order Sphingobacteriales; family Sphingobacteriaceae; genus Pedobacter; species Pedobacter sp. 01T416_2. The sequence continues at coordinate 10,721 of NZ_JBFTQI010000036.1, read as the reverse complement.
CGTACTCAGCGTTTTACACAGCGAACACCAGGAGTTGTAAAGCATTTAAGTTGGGCATCCAAGCCATATACCATCAACCTTAAAACCCTCAACCTTGTATAACCGGTTTCAGCATATTTACATAGCCCTCAACACCCTCTGCTACTTCTCGCACATACAAAAACTCATCAGCCATGTGCGATCGGCCAGAAAAACCCGGACCACATTTTACTGATGGAATATCTAATAACGCCTGATCGGAGGTAGTAGGCGAACCATAAGTAGTTTTTCCAAGGGCAACACCAGCCTGAACAACCGGATGGTTTTTATCAATCGACGATGGTTTTAAGCGGATAGACCGTGGGGTAACATCACAATCAACATTTGCCCTGATAATCTCTAAAACCTCTTCATTAGTGTAAGCATCAGTTACACGAACATCAACCGTAAAAGTACAATTTGCCGGAACAACATTRTGCTGCGAACCTGCGTTGATAATCGTAACCGTCATTTTTAATGGCCCAAAAACCTCCGAAACTTTTGGAAACTGATAGTTCCTAAACCATTCGATATCTTTTAATGCTTTGTAAATCGCATTCTCTCCCTCTTCACGAGCAGCATGACCGGCTTTACCATGCGATACACAATCTAATACCAACAAACCGCGCTCGGCAATGGCTAAATTCATTTCTGTAGGCTCGCCTACGATACCAAACTCCAGTTCGCCCAAATCAGGAAGAACCAGTTCTAATCCATTATTACCAGAAATTTCTTCCTCGGCAGTCGCTGCCAAACAGATATTGTATTTTAAATTTTCTTGCTTGTAATAATATAAAAAGGTTCCGATTAGCGACACTAAACAACCACCAGCATCATTACTGCCCAAACCAAACAGTTTATCACCTTCAATTGCAGCATCATAAGGATCGCGGGTGTAACCTGAATTAGGCTTTACCGTATCATGATGTGAATTCAACAAAAGTGTTGGCTTAGCTGGATCAAAATGTTTGTTGTAAGCCCAAACGTTATTCATTTTACGCTGAGTCTTAACTCCTCTCTCCTCCAAAAACTGCGCAATTAAATTCGCCGTCCGATCTTCTTCTTTACTAAAAGACTGGATGCGGATCAACTGTCGCAATAAATCCAGACTTTCTTTTTGTATATTTTCTAGTAACATAGTATCAAGTAATTAGTATTAAGTATTAAGACTAAACCCGTCTTTAAACTTTCTACCTTTTATTTTGGCTTTCAGTTTTATGTTTGCAATTAAGACTTTATGTCCTAAACCCTACACCTCTAACCTTCTTTGGTATACAGATTCCCTGCTTTTAAAGCCGAAAGTTTAATACCTTTTATCAATGATGAGCTAAAACCGTTATGTTCCATTTCATTTAAACCTGCTATGGTACAACCTTTCGGCGAAGTTACCTTATCTATTTCTGATTCTGGGTGTGTTCCATGTAATAAAAGCAAATCAGCCGCTCCTTTAGCCGTTTGAACAGCCATTTTTAAAGCTTCATCAGCATGAAAACCGATTTCTACGCCACCTTGCGATGCAGCCCTGATTGCCCTTAAAAAGAACGCAATCCCGCAGGCACAAAGCGCTGTTGCTGAAGTCATTAAATCTTCATTAATTTTCACAACAGAACCAACCGTTTCGAACATTTTAGTCACATCTGCAATGTTTGCTGCTGATGCATTATCGCTGGCCATGCAAGTCATCGATTGACCAATAGCAATTGCTGTGTTAGGCATTACCCTGATTACCTCAACATCATCACCTAATTTTTCCCTAACCGCAGCACAGCYCACGCCAGAAATTACCGAAATAACCAAATGTTTGGTCGGAACAATTGAATTTTGAATTTCATCTAAAACCGTATTTAATTGTTGTGGCAGAACAGCCAAAATCACAACATCAGCATCAACTACAGCCTGTTTATTGTTATTGCTTACATTAAAACCGGCTTCGGCGAATGATTTTAAATGATCAATATTTCTACGGGTAAGCGTAATGTCGCCTGCTTGAGCAAAATCGGCCTTTACCAAACCTTTCGCTAAAGATAAACCGATATTTCCGCTACCAATTATGGCTATTTTTTTTGTCATGATTATTTTCCCTTTAGTTTGCTTACACAGATTTTATTTTTTTTCTTCGGTTTGATTGCACAGATTTTTTGTGTTGAAAAGCAAACGATAAGTTTAGGTACCTCGACTAAAAACCTTCCACCCTCAACCTACTCACCTTCTACCTCTTTTCCCCCACCTTTACTTCAGCATTTTAGTACCAAAAGTTCCCTTGGCAAGTTCAGCGAGCTCATCGGCTTTGCCGATATAAACTGCAGAAACTCCTTTTTTAATCGCTTCAAAGGCATTGTGCAGTTTAGGGATCATTCCACCTTGCACAGTTCCATCGGCTTTTAAACCTTCAAACTCATCAGCTTTGATTTCTCTTACAACAGAAGCATCATCATTAACGTCCCTAAGTACTCCTTTTTTCTCAAAGCAATATACCAAACGGGTTTCATATAAGCTTGACATAGCCACCGCAACAGAAGAGGCTATGGTATCAGCATTGGTATTCAGAAGCTGAGTACCACCATCATGTGTAATGGCACATAAAACCGGAACAAAGCCAGCATTTAATAAAGTGCCTAAAGCATTCGCTGAAACAGAATTTTCATCTAAATCGCCCACAAAGCCGTAATCAATAACTGCACCTGCCATAGGGCCGGCCTCTGCACCATAAGTTTTGGTACTAACAGGCCTTTTTTTCGCTTTAATGATATTACCATCTGCGCCGGTTAAACCAATCGCATTACTTCCTTTGGCCTGTAGTTGGGCAACCATATTTTTATTGATCAGTCCGGCGTAAACCATCGTTACAATACGCAGGGTTTCGATATCGGTAATTCTTCTACCCTCAACCATTTTGGCTTCAATGCCCAACGATTCGCCCAGTTCAGTTGCAATTTTACCCCCGCCGTGCACCAGGATCTTATCTCCTGGCAATGCAGTAAAATCCAATAAAAACTGGTGTAAGTTTTCGGAGTTATCGATTACGTTTCCGCCGATTTTTATGATAGTGAGTTGTTTCATAATTTATTCTTACCGTGGTTCGTGTCTCCACGAATCACATTAATAGTTTTGTTTCACCATATTAATAATTTCGGTTCGCGGGGACACGAGCCGAGGCATATGATTTACAATTCCTCCAACATCGCTTTAATTACTGCCTGCGCCGCCCATAAACGGTTTCCGGCTTCGTGAATAACCAATGAATTTGGTCCATCCAAAATCTCTGATGATAATTCCAGATCGCGGCGTACAGGTAAGCAATGCATCACTTTAGCATCGTTTGTGAATTTTAATTTCTCATTATTCATCATCCAGCCATCAGGATAAGTTAACACTTTTCCATACTCTTTATAACTACTCCAGTTCTTCACATACACATAATCAGCACCGGCCAAAGCTTCTTCTAAATTATACTGAATATCGGCATTAGGCGTAAAATCTTCCGAAAGCTCGTAACCCTCTGGTTGCGCAATAGTAAAATCGATCATTCCTTCTGCCTGAGCTTTGCACATCCACTCTGCAAAAGAATTTGGTACTGCCTGGGGCAAAGCCTTTACATGAGGCGCCCAAGCCAAAACTACCTTTGGTTTGCGCCCATCAGGTTTCTTTGTCCAGGTTTCGTGAATGGTAATGATATCGGCAAAGCTTTGTAAAGGGTGACGTGTTGCACTCTCCAAACTCACTACAGGTACGGCACAATATTTCACAAATTTATTGAAGAAATCTTCGCTATAATCTTCCTCACGGTTATTCAGTTTTGGAAAAGAACGCAAGCCTAAAATATCGCAATATTGGCCCATTACGGCAGCAGCTTCGCGAATATGTTCAACTGTCGAACCATTCATCACTACACCATCCTGCGTTTCTAAAGCCCAGCCTTCTTTATCCAGATTCATCACCATTACATTCATACCTAAGTTTAAGGCCGCTTTTTGCGTACTTAACCGGGTACGTAAACTTGGATTCATAAAAACTAAACCTAAGGTTTTGTTCTTACCTAAATCTTGGTGCGCATAAGGATTCGCCTTTAACGCTAGCGCATCATTTACAAACTGTTTGATGCTTGGAACATCGTGTACGGAAGTGAAAAGTTTCATTTTTAATATAAATTAATTTATCCCGATCCGTCACCCTGAATTTATTTCAGGGTCTTTTCTACAAAATAGATGCTGAAATAAATTCAGCATGACGATCGACCAAATACACAGTATTTATTTTACCAGTTGTTTAAACGCCGCCAAAAACTCGTCAGCATGTGCTTTTGTTAAATTTAAGGCTGGCAACAAACGGATCACATTCGGTTTTGCCTCACCAGTAAAAATATGGTGTGTAAACAATAATTCTTTTTTAACATGCGCCAGTTCGGCAGGTAGCTCAATACCGATCATTAATCCACGGCCACGTATTTCTACCACCTGTTCAAATTTTTTCAATTCGGTAATTAGGTAACTTCCTACTTCTTCTGCATTTTTCATCAGGTTTTCCTGTTGCATCACTTCTAAAACAGCTAAAGCCGCAGCACAAGCTAAATGGTTACCACCGAAAGTTGTACCTAACTCTCCATGCCAAGGTTTAAATTTGGGCGCTATAGAGATTCCCGCTACCGGAAAGCCATTACCCATTCCTTTTGCCATGGTATAAACATCTGCTTTAACCCCAGCGTAATCGTGTGAGTAAAACGATCCTGTACGTCCGTAACCGCATTGTACACTATCTGCAATATAAACCGTATTATATTCATCGCAAAGTGAACGGATTTTTTGCAAGAAACTTTTCGAAGCTTCTTTAATGCCGCCTACACCTTGAATACCTTCAATAATAACAGCCGAAATTTCATTGCCCTGTGCTTTAAAAGTTTCTTCTAAAGCAACCTCATTATTGAAAGGCAAAAAGATTACATTTTCGGTCTGATTAACCGGTGCTACAATTTTAGGATTATCGGTTACGGCAACTGCCAAAGATGTACGTCCGTGGAAAGCGCCTGTAAAAGCAATTACCTTTTTTCTCCCGTTGTAAAATGAAGCTAGTTTTAAAGCATTTTCATTTGCCTCAGCTCCAGAATTACATAAAAAGAGCTGAAAATCTTTTTTACCAGAAACAGTTCCCAATAATTCTGCAAGCTGAACCTGCAAAGGAATTTTTACTGAATTTGAATAAAAACCAACTTTATTTAATTGATCAGTTAAGCGGTTTACATAATGTGGGTTGGTATGCCCGATTGAAATTACAGCATGACCGCCATATAAATCTAAATATTGTTGATCATTAGCATCCCAAACATTACTGCCTGCTGCTTTGGTTATTTCTATATCGTTAAGTGGGTAAACGTCGAATAGTTGCATTTTTTTTATAAGGTTAAAGACTAAAGACCAAAGACCAAAGCTTCCTGTGACATTTCATATAGCAGTAAGCCAAATCCAATAGCATTTAATCTTGGTTATTGTCGAAGGTGTTTAATTAAGCCAATTAACATTGCTTTAACCTCACCTGCCATTTTATAAATTTCAAAATATTTGCTTTCTTCAAGATAATCTAAATCTTTTGCAAGAAAACAAGCATATTCCATTTCTTGGACAGAGCCTAAAGCATTATCAAGAAAGTGGGCAAAATCTTTTTCAGTCCGCCGCCCTGCTCCCTCAACAATATTTAGTGGAACAGAATATGCAGCTCTTTTAACCTGACTTTGCAAGTCGTATTTCTCATGAGGAGGAAAAGCAGGTAAAATAACTTTATATACATGTAAAACCATTAGATGTGATTTTTTCCAAACGTCTAATTTTTGATAGTCTCTCATTTGATGTTTTAGTTATTCTTCATGCTACCTTCGCTTTAGACTTTAGTCTTTCAGCTTTGGTCTCTTCTACCTAAAAATTAGCTGCTTTTAACTTAAGTCCTGCTGTTTCATCCAAGCCGAACATTAAGTTCATATTCTGAACCGCTTGTCCGCTGGCACCTTTTAACAGGTTATCAATAACGCTGATGATAAATAATTTACCGCCATGTTTTTCTACATGAACCAGCGCTTTATTGGTATTCACTACCTGTTTTAGATCGATATTTTTCCGACTGACATGTGTAAATGGATGGGCACTATAATATGCTTCGTAAATATTTTGCGCCTCTTCTAAACTTAAATCACTTTCCAGGTACATGGCAGCTAAAATACCTCTTGTAAATGCACCACGCTGTGGGATAAAACTTAAAGCTTCAGAAAGTGATGGTTGCAACTGCAACAAACTCTCGCTAATCTCGTTCAAATGCTGGTGTTCAAATGCCTTATATATGGAAAGATTGTTGTTTCTCCAGCTGAAGTGCGAAGTGGTAGCTAAACTCTGTCCTGCACCGGTTGATCCCGTAGTTGCATTAATATGAACTTCATTCTTGATCAAACCTTTCGATGCCAAAGGCAACAAGCCTAATTGAATACAAGTTGCAAAACAGCCAGGGTTTGCGATATTTTTAGCTGCTTTAATTTTATCGCGGTTTAGCTCGGGTAATCCGTAAACAAAGTCTTTGGTCGAAAAGTTAGCATTTGCATGCAACCTGAAATCCTGCGACAAATCGATGATTTTAATGTTATCGCTAATTGGATTAGCGGCTAAAAACTTCTTCGCATCACCATGGCCAACACAAAGGAAAAGCACGTCAATATCCTGTGGAATATCGCTCACAAACTTTAGATCTGTATCGCCTATTAAATCAGTGTGTACATCAGAAATTAAGTTCCCGGCATTGCTTGTACTGTTTACAAAAGCAATTTCAACATTTGGGTGGTTAACCAAAATGCGTAACATTTCGCCTCCAGTGTAACCCGCACCACCAATTATTCCTGCTTTAATTTTATTCATCTCTATGCGTTTAGTGCTATTTTATAAAGAAAAAATTCTGAATCATTTTCTTGCTTAACAAATCCTATACTTTCGTACAGATGCTGGGCAGTATAGTTATCAACCGCTGTTTCCAGCTGTACAAATGTAGCTCCCTGAGTTTTGGCAAAACCCATGGCTGCTTTAATTAACTTTTCTCCAATGCCCTGCTTACGGTAATTTTCATCAACATATAAATCGTTCAAAATCCAATTTTTTGTTAATCTTACCGACGAATATTTTGGGTATAGCTGTGTAAAACCTATCGCTTCTTGTGTATTACTATCAGTAGCAACAAAAATGATAGACTCATTATGCTGTAATCTTTCATCTAGAAAAGCCTTAGCCATTCCGATGTCAGAAAACTGATTGTAGAATATGCGATACTGATTAAACAGACCAACTACTAAGTTGGTTTCTGTTAAATCTATCTGTTTGATTGTTATATTACTCACAATTTAAAGTTTTAAGGTAGAGGGTTTGAGTGTAAGGTTTGCACTAATCCACCTATGCCTTTTACCTTATGCCTCGTTGTTCACCTTATGCCAGATCATCACCTGGTTACCAAATATTTTAGAGAAACCTTTAACGTCTTCTCCGCTCCAGGCGTTATTCATTTCGCCATAGCTGCCAAATTTATTACTCATTAAATCATGGTTTGATTCAATTCCGATAACCTGGAAACGATACGGTAACAACTCTACAAATACTTTACCGCTCACAAATTTTTGCGTATCAGCTAAAAAAGCCTCAATATTCCGCATAATCGGATCGTGGAACTGACCTTCGTGCAACCAGTTACCATAGAAAGACGATAATTGTTCTTTCCAGCTTAACTGCCATTTGGTTAAGGTGTGTTTTTCTAGCGTATGGTGTGCTTTGATAATGATAATGGGGCCAGCTGCCTCAAAACCTACGCGACCTTTAATACCAATAATGGTATCACCAACGTGGATATCTCTACCGATACCAAAAGGCTGAGCGATTGCCTGTAATTTTTGGATTGCCCTAACAGGTGCTAATTTTTCACCATCAATAGCAACCAGTTCACCTTTTTCGAAGGTTAATTCTACCCTATGCGATTCTGTTTCCGAAACCTGGGTTGGCCAGGCGCTTTCTGGTAAGGTTTCGTGAGAAGTTAACGTTTCCTTTCCTCCTACCGAAGTTCCCCATAAACCTTTATTGATTGAGTATCTTGCTTTTTCTGCACTATATTCTACACCATGTTGTGCTAAATATTCTATTTCCGCCTCGCGGGATAATTTTAAATCTCTAATTGGGGTAATGATTTCAACCTCTGGGATAAGGATATTGAAAATCATATCGAAACGTACCTGATCGTTACCTGCACCGGTACTTCCATGAGCTACATAATCTGCACCAATTTTTTTCACGTAGTTGGCAATAGCTGTTGCCTGACTAACACGCTCTGCACTTACCGATAATGKATAAGTAGCATTTTTTAATACGTTACCAAAAACCAGGTACTTAATGCATCCTTCATAGTAACTTTCAGTTTCATCTACAACAGCATGCGATTTTACGCCTAAAGCATATGCTCTTTTCTCAATTTCCTGTAACTCTTCATCAGAAAAACCACCAGTATTTACAATTACTGAATGAACTTCTAATCCACGATCTTGTGCCAGGTAAATACAACAAAATGAGGTATCTAAGCCTCCGCTAAATGCTAAAACAACTTTTTTCATGCTATTTAAATAAAAAGGTAAATAAAAATAAAAGGGCTTTTAAGCCATTTTTTGGCTTAGGTTTAACAACTAAACGCTGTTTAATGCGCATAAAGCGCTCGTATAATTTGGGTTTCTTTTGCAGTTCTTCGGCAAATTGCTTGGCTACCTCATGTTTCTTCTCGGCCGGATCGTAAAGCAYAGCTGTACACATGCAGTTTTTGCGTTCCTTCATTTTTAAAATTTCGAAGTTTACGCAGCTTTGGCAGCCTTTCCAAAACTCTTCATCCTGGGTAAGTTCGCTGTAGGTTACAGGCTCGTAGCCTAAATCTGAATTGATTTTCATTACGGCCAAGCCTGTTGTTAAACCAAATATTTTTGCCTTTGGGTACAACTTTCTCGATAAACCGAAAATTTCATTTTTGATGGCTTTTGCTAATCCCGCTTTGCGGTATTTAGGACTTACCACTAAGCCACTATTGGCCACAAACTGTCCGTGGCTCCAGGTTTCTATATAGCAAAATCCTGCCCAGGAGCCATCTTTATGGAAAGCAATAACCGATTTGCCTTCTTGCATTTTATTAGAAATATATTCCGGCGAACGCTTAGCAATCCCTGTTCCACGAGCTTTTGCCGATTCTGCCATTTCGGTTACTATTTCTTCTGCAAATACACGATGTTCAGGAAGTGCAACCTGCACTATAAATTCGTTAATATCCATTCGTTTTCTAACGAAAAATTATAAGTATTCTTGTTAATTGGGTTTTTAGAGAGGATCAATTCCTCGTTACGTTTAGTGTAGGTACTAAATACGTGGAGTGAAATTTTGCCGGCTTGTGGGATAATAAAACACGGGCTGAAAATGATTAATAAACATACCTTTCCCAGACACATTTTGTGCTGTGGAAACAGAAAGTTTATATAAAATTTGTTTAATCATTTCTTGCGTATTAAAACGGCTTTAACTCTATTGAGGTGCAAAGGTTTAAATAAAAATCGAGTTACACAATAATATCATCATTTTTTTATGTTAAGCTTTCGATTTTATTGAACTAATCTGACTTAAACAAGTATTGAGGCCATTTATAAATTTATAAAAAATTCGAGTATCGTGCATTTCAGTTATAGATTCTTTTGCCAATTTTAACATTGTTAAAAAAACGCAACAAACTTTAACATCTGCTTAACATCATTTAACATCCCGTAATACGGTTTAAACTCAATATTTGTATGTCTGTAGCGAATGCGATCTGGCTATCGTTTTATGGATACTCCTTAAATATTAAATCAAATTTTAACCGTATGAAGAATTTTACGCCATTTCATTTCAAATCGATCCCTTTATTTGTTCTAATTGCTTTTACAGCATTAACTTCATGTAAAAAAACCGAGACTGCCGATCCCAACATATCTTATTTAAGGGTAATCAATGCATCACCTTCTTTGGCTACCTACAATGCTTACTTTAATGGCAGCATGGTTAATTCGGCAGCTTTACCATTTGGAGGCTCTGCTGCTTATCTTTCTTATGCCGCAGGCGCTTACAGTTTAAAATTTACAACGGCCAGTAGCGCAGAGAGCTTGTTAACCAAAACCGTTACTTTAAATGCAAGCACCTATTACTCTTCTTATTTAATTAATAAACCGGCGGCGCTAGATATTTATACCATTGGTGATGATCTTTCTATACCATCAACTGATAAAGCTTACATCCGCTTTATCAATTTATCGCCTGATGCACCGGCTTTAGACCTGGCCAAAACGAGCGCAACGACCATGCTGGTTACCAATAAAACTTATAAAAATGCGAGTGGTTTTATTGCTGTAGATGCAGGAACTTATACATTGGATGCAAAAGAAACTTCATCAGGAACAGTTAAAGCTACTTCCGCCAGCACCAGTTTTACAGCGGGTTATCATTATGACATTATTTGCGGTGGTTTGGTAACACCTGCAAATGAAACTGARCGTCCTTTAAGTTTACAGGTTATATTGATCAAATAAAAAAAGGCTTTTTGTGTTTACCCTTCATAAAAAAACGGCAATTTTCGTATCGAAAATTGCCGTTTTAATTCGTAGAAAAAGGTTATCTGCCCATTAAGGCTAAAGC
>NZ_JBFTQI010000035.1:0-15910 GCF_056398925.1 Pedobacter sp. 01T416_2 | reverse complement strand
CCCCAAAGCGCATAACCGTCCATTTGCCGGCAGGTGGGGTCCAGTTCAGCGCACCATCTGAAGACATTTTGGAAGTGAGGTCTAAAATAGCTGATTTTTCTATGCCTTTGCTCTTTCCTGCCTGCCCGGCAAATGGGGAGGAAAGATATGGTTTTACCGTTCCAGAACTATAAGGCGCACGGTAGTAAAGGGCCTTTTCATCAATATCTGCTATTTTGGTTGTGTGTTCTTCAAAAGGAAAAGCCAGCACAACTACATCTTTATAATAAGCCATCCACTCCTTTTTAAAATCCACGGTGAGATTGTCTTCACCGAAAAATGGCCTTTTTGGTATAGGAACAGGTAGCATGATCTTGCCTTTATCTGCCGATGAAACCACTACCTGACTGGAAACAAGGTGCTGCATAGATTCCTCAGCTTTTACCCAAGGCCCACCACTTCCTGTCCATCCCGGCCCTATGCCTAAAGTAATCTCGATGTCAAGCCGTCTGGCTTCTCTTTCTGCATGTGCAAAAAGACTGATCCACTGTTTGCTTAAAAAATCTACTTTGCCGCGGGGTATGCCCACATTAACTTCGAGAAAAACCAGGTTACCGATACCGGCTTTTTTCATGGATTCGAGATCTTTGCTTATCGATTCTTTAGATAGGTTCCCATCCATAAAATACCAGTATACCCCAGGTTTATAGCTATCCTTTGGAAGGAGGAAGTTAGTCTTCATTTTACTTATACCCTGTTTTGGCACATCGATCTGCGATTTCACAACGTTGGTCGCAAAAAAGCATAAAATCAGATAAATATATTTATTTCTCAAAAATGCCATGGTGTTTGAATAGTTGAGCGCTTTCATTTTCTGGTATATTATATATTTGGTTAAAATCGGCTCACTATGATGTAAAACTACTTCATTAAGCAATCTGTAAGTAAATCGTTTTATTAACAAATATATCATAATTCAGATCAGCTGTTTTTACCGAAATGCATTTTATTTTTCTTTATTTGATAAATATTTTTGCCTAAGCGGCAGGAGCAGATTAATCTATTGAACCGGAGAAGATATAGGTGAGCATACCCGGAACATTTGCATGTGTATTTTGATAATCGCTTTGCGCAATTTCAAACCCCATTTTTTCAAGTAGTTTTACAGAAGGCGGGTTATCGCTGGATGGGCAAGCAATAATGGTTTTAATGCCCATTACCTCAAATGCATACCTGAGTATACAGGTAATAATCTCTACCATGATACCTTTACCCTGAAACTCAGGAAGCAACTCATATCCTAGTTCCACGGTCTCATTCTGAATATCAAAATTCCAGAGGCAGGCTGCTCCTATCATTGCGGCATCACCCTTATAAGAAGCAACCCAGTATATAGATTCATCATTATTGATCAGGTTGTCAATTTTATTGATGTATGCAACGGCTTCGTTAATATGAAGAAAGGGCGCCTTACCTGTTAAGGCAGCCACTTCAACATCCGAACGCAATTGATAAATTACCGGAGCATCTTCCAGCGAAAGTCTGCGAAGGACCAATCTGTCGGTTTCGAGTACAGGGAAAGTGGAAAAATCGAGTTGTTTCATCTGGTTAACTTAAGGAAGAATTGCTGCAGTCAAGATTATTATCTAGCGGAAGATAACGATTTTTCCATATGAATTAAAGTTTCTCGATCAGTACAAGGCGAATATAACCAATTACCACTTAAAGGTACTTGCTGGCAGGGAGCATCGACGCCGACTCACGGAAGAAAGCCCCAAAGCAGGGCCTGGCTTTACCTTTTAGGTAACCAAAAGGTAAAGAAAAGGTAACCAAAGGGTTAACCTGGGGTTAACTTGGTATAGAGAAAGGGTAAACAACAGGTACAGAAGGGGTAAATAAAATTTGCGTTTTTTTTGATTGTCCTATACAAAGTACCCTTGCGTTGCGGACAAAAAAAAACTCATTTACAATAATAAAATCATTGAAGTTGTATCATAAAAATAGAATTGTCATCCTGTCCAAAGGACTCCTACGGAGAGAGTAATTTATTTTATAAAAATCAAAATGGATGACAGAAGCTTTTTTTTTGTAGTGGTATGCTACGAAGAATAGTCATTGCGAGAAGGCTCTTTCAGCCGACGAAGCAATCTTACAACGATCGCTACTAGCGTGCGCATTAAGATTGCTTCGTTCCTCGCAATGACGACCTTTCTTAACAGATCTGTCAATGGTATTCTGTCTAATCTACAGATACAATTGCAGCGCACCTTTTTATGCTGAGCATACGAAAAGCGATAACCCTACTGCTATTGCTTTACCGATACATTTATCTGATAAAGCTTATCGTGCAAAGCTTTCATCTGTGCTTCAGAAAACTTGATATCTTTTCTATCATAGGTCATCAAGCCGTTGGTTTCTACTTCAACATCGGTAGTTTGAGTATACACTCCGGCAGAAAGCCCTAATGGGATTAATTCTGCTAAACGTTTCGTAAACTGCGCGTATTTATTAAACAAATCGATTTTGTTTTTAAAACTCTGATAGCCCCAGTTATTTTTCTGTTGCCACACGTGGCCATCAATAGGCAGGCCAAGCCCACCAAACTCGCCCAGTACAAGGGCATAGTCTTTTCCAAAATAATCAGGACTAGGCATAGCCGGATGTGGGTAATTGTGCAGGTCGATAATATCGCCAACCGGATAAAAATTACCTCCACTGGCCGTATTCACTAATCTTGAAGGATCTTTCTCTTTTGTCCATTTGGCAATTTCTACTGTTTTAAACTGCCCCCAGGCCTCATTGAAAGGTGTCCATACTACAATAGAAGGCACATTATAAAGTGCATCGATAATGGCATTCCACTCTTTTTTGTAATATCCTTCAGATTCGGCACTTCTGTTTTTATCCGATCCATGGTCTAAAATACCTGGGCGGTTTTCCCAGCCGTTACCCAGGTCGCCGCTTGGCATATCCTGCCAAACCAGCATACCTGCTTTATCGCAGTAGTAATACCAACGTGCGGGCTCTACTTTAATGTGTTTTCTGATCATATTAAAACCCATTTCTTTGGTTTTATCTATATCGAACTTTAAAGCGGCATTTGTTGGTGCAGTGTAAAGCCCATCTGGCCACCAACCCTGATCTAAGGGACCATACTGGAAAACAAATTCGTTGTTTAAGAGCATGCGCTGAATACCGTTCTGATCTTTGCCGATTGAGGTTTTGCGCATGGCAAAATAACTTTTCACCTCATCTACCTTTTTATTTTTAGAGATCAGCTCAACTTTCAGGTCGTATAAAAATGGATTTTTAGTATTCCAAAGTTTAGGGTTCGCAATTTTTAAACTGATTGCGCCAGTGCCATCAGTGGTCTGTTCAGCCACTTTGGTTGTACCATCCCATGCCGAAACCTTAACCTGATCTCCTGCAGCGGCACCTGTTAAAAATGGGCTAACCGTTACGGTTTGCTGATCGATATCAGGCGTTATTTTAATATGATCGATATGTATTTTGTTTACCGCCTCGATCCACACTGTTTGCCAGATACCGGTTACCGGGGTATACCAGATGCCCTCCGGTTTTTTTACCTGTTTTCCCCTTGGTTGAGGGCCTTCATCCGTCGGGTCCCAAACTTCTACGGTTAAAGTCTGGTTTCCACTCTTGTTTAAAAACGGCGTAATATTAAAACTGAAAGGATCGAAACCGCCTTCATGTTTACCTACCTCTTTACCGTTGATACTCACCGTACTTCTCCAGTCAACAGCACCGAAATGAAGCAAAATTTCTTTGCCTTTCATGCTTGCAGGCACAGTAAAGCTGGTTTTGTACCACAGCAAGCTATCTTTACCTACTGTTTTGCCAACACCCGAAAGGGAAGATTCTACCGCAAAAGGCACAAGGATTTTACCCTGATTAATTGCCGGCTGTTGTGATTTTGCAGAAATGGCATAATCCCAAAGTCCGTTGAGGTTTTTCCAGTTACCAGTACGCTCAAACTGGGGCCGCGGATATTCCGGTAATACATTTTTAGGATTGACTTCCTGGGCCCATGGTGAAGAGATTTTCCCTTTTACCATCGACCACGATTTGTCCTGCTGCTGCGCAGAAAGGGAAAGTGAGAGTCCCAGCAGCGAGAAAAGGATAGATACTTTTTTGTTCATTGGTTTAAATTTGTGTGTTAAAGTTGGGTTTGGCAACGCTATTGAGTTAAGTATTAACTAATGTCAGTCTGTCCAAAGGACTCCTTCGGAGAGCTTATCATCCTTCAACCCGGCTATCAAGGACATATTCTAAAAATCGGCGTCATCTCGACCGGAGCAACGCGTAGTGGAGAGATCTTTGGACTAGATTAAAAGATCTCTCCACTACGGTCGAGATGACGATCGATTGTAAACCTGTCATCCATCTCCTTTTTTTTGGCTAAATACTAACTTCTATCAATGAAAGAAGAATATGGTTTATTTGTTGTTAAGTTTTTTAATCAGGTTAACTTCATCCAGGCGGTACGGGGTACCATCGGGCTGAAAGATTTCGTGAAACCACTCAATCGGATCAGATCCATCGGCAAGCGGGGTATCCCATGCATATTTGGTGTTGGTTTTACCCGCAGCAAAACCCCAGTTAATGGCGCCTACATTTTCGTTTTTTAGCATCGGCAAAATGTTAGCGAAACGGCTATTGCGTGATCTCGCCATATATTCGGTACAGATTAATGGACGACCGCTGGCTTTTAACAGATCGATGGTTCTTTGGTGCCAGTCTGGTGCCTCATAGTTATGGTAGGTTACAATATCTGAGTTGGCCAGCTGTATTTCGTTAAGCTTTTCGAAACCCCAGCTCCACAATCCGATAGAAATCGGCTGATCGGGATTAACCGACCTTGCCCAGTTAATGGTTTTGGTTAACAAAGGTATGGTGGCTTCTAACTTTCCGCTATTTCCGGGTTCATTGTACAAATCCCATAACAGAATCCTTTTATCATGTGCAAAATAGGTAAGTACATCCTTTACATATTTTTCGAGTTCAGGGAAATTGGCTTCTTCTTTAAAAGCAGGATCGCCGGGATCTTGCAACCAGCCCGAATTGTGAATACCCGTTTTAGGCTCTGGCTGTTTACCAATGGCCGAAGTTTTATTCCAGCAATCGTCGAAAAAAACAAACATAGGTTTAATACCATGTTTTTGGGTAATGGTTAAAAATTTGTCCATTCTCTTTTTAAAACCTTCAGGATCCTGACTCCAGGCTTTACTGAATAAGAATACGCGCAGCGTGTTAAAACCGATTCCTTCGGCCCAGCCCAGTTCTTTATCGATCAGATCGGGTGAAAAAGTATCGGCCTGCCACATTTCCAGCTGGTTAATTGCATTGGAAGGAATGTAGTTGGCACCTGTTAACCATTTATGTTCTTTGTACCAGGCATTGGCTTTTTCTATCGACCAAACCTTTGCAGGTTCAGCACTTTTTTTTGTTTTTTGTGCAAAACCCAAGCTAATGTTAAAGCTCAAGACAGCAAGTAGCGCGTAGTTTTTTAAGTTCATATCGGTATATCTGATTTAATTTTTATTACGGTTAGCTGGTGATGTTATACTCAATCCGGCTTTTACAGGAGTTCCAAAATTTGGTGTACCATCGGCATTCCAGCTAAATTTTTGGGCCCGGGGCGATCGGAAACCTCCACAGCCCTGGCCCGGTTTATCATTGGCGTGATATAGGATCCAATCTTCTTTTCCATCCGGCGAAGAAAAAAATGAATTATGGCCCGACGCATAAACGCCATCTTTTGGCGATTGCTGAAAAACAGGCTGACCGGATTTTGTCCAGGAAGCAGGTTCGAGCAGATTGCTTCTAGCCGAAGCTGAAAGCATACCCAAAGCATAAAAATCTGTCCAACAGCCACTGGCCGAATAAATGATAAATATTTTATCACCATGCGGCAAAAACTGAGGCCCTTCGTTTACATCCACGTGCGCTCCTCCGCCAAGGTCTCCGATTTTTTCCCAGCTAAATTTGGGTGTAGAAATCTTCACCCGTTTACCCTCTACTGTCCAGGGGTTTTTAAGTTTGGCGATGAAAATTTCCTGCCTGCCATTTTCATCTCCCTCCCATCCAGACCAGATCATATACAATTGGCCTTTAAAATCGATCACATCTCCATCAATGGCCCATTTATCAGTCGGATCGGTAATTTTGCCTTTAAATACCCACTCGCCTTTCATCGGATCGGCAGAAGCATTTTCCAAAACGTACATGCGGTGGTTTTCGTTTCTCCCATCATCGGCTGCAAAATAAGCATACCATTTGCCCCTTAAAAACATCACTTCTGGGGCCCAGATTTCTTTACTGTACATGGTTCCTGCAGGCGCGCGCCAAATGGTTTTCCGCTCCGCATCTCTTAAACCATCCAGGGTTTTGGTTTTCCAAAGATCTACACGGTTTCCTGTAGTATGGGTATAGTAATAATAACCATCTTTATAAAAGCTATATGGATCGGCACCCGATGGCAATAAAGGATTGGTAAATGTTTGTGCATGTAAACCTGTTACGTGTAACAGGCACAATGCGACAAACAGATATCTTATTTTCAAAGCATTCATTTTTAAATTCTTACGTCTTTTATATTTTTTGATCTGCGGCATTCCTTAATCTTTAAAAAAAGCGATTTCTTTTCTTAAATAGGCCTATTTTTATCTCAATATTTCTACAAATGCAATCAATTAATCTTTGCTGCGCTTTGCATTAAAAACCGAAAACTTTCGGGATAGATCTGCATGCGAAAACCTCCATTTTTCTCTTTTATAAAGGCAGCTTTGATTATAGCCGTAGCTCTTGGCGATACTTTATGATCTGAATGATGGGTATGAAAAACATATTGTAATGCTCCGCTTTTATCTATAAAGAAATCGCCATGCCCGGTGCCGTTTATTTTCAATACCTTTTTACTGATAATCGGGTTGCCCTGATACTTTATCCATGGTCCGGTAGCTGAGGTTGAGGTAGCATAACCCACTGCATAATCAGGATTTCTGAAATCATTAGCCGAATAAAAAAGATAGTAAAGATTTTCCTTTTTGATTACCGTTGGCCCTTCGGTTACCGGCCAATCGGTTTTCGCTGTATTTTCCCAGGGTGCTGTTCCTGATAAACAAAATTTTGTTGTTTCAGGGATTACATCAGAAAAATCATCTTTCAGTTGTGTTACAAAAATCCTGTTACCGTGATCGAGTTTTACATGGTAGAGGTAGTTTTTTCCATCTGTATCGGTAAATACAAAAGGGTCGATCTGCTTGCCCGTGCCTGAAATTGCTTTTAATTCTTCCTGGACAAAAGGCCCTGCCGGACTATTACTATGCGCAAAGGCAATCTGCTCATCGGCAGTATAAGCCATAAAATATGTTTTGCCTCTTTTAAATACCTGAGGCGCCCAAAAACCCTTGCTCCCAAAGGCATCGCCCTTTTTTAATGCAAATCCTTTATTTTTTCCGGTCGGTTTGGTCCAGTTTTTAAGGTCGCTGGATGAATAAACCAGAAAGCCTTCATCGCTACTTGTGCCATATAAATAATATACACCGCCATCCAAAAAAATCGTTGGATCGGCCAGATAAAGGGTGTCATTCAATGCCTTTTTGTACGGATTGGCAAATGCTTGCTGGTCCATAAAAAATACTGACACGCTTAAAAAAAAGGCAAAAAGATATTTCATTTAATATGATTTGCTAAGGGTAAGATAATGATTCTTTATAATGTGTAAAAGCATGCATGTCATCCTCAGGGTTAATTTATTGCGTAAAAGACAGGGGCTTTTTTTTTGCAGCGATAAGGCTGCGAGGAATCGTCATTGCGAGAAGGCTTTTTCAGCCGACGAAGCAATCTTACAACGATCGCTACTAGCGTGCGCATTAAGATTGCTTCGTTCCTCGCAATGACGACCTTTCTATAGGATCTGTCAATGATAGCTTATCGAAGGATTGGCTTAAATATATTTATTAAAGCGTTTCGACAAGCTCTCCGTAGGAGTCCTTTGGACAACGTGACAAGTTCCATTTAGATTTTCCTTCTAAAACACCTTCCTTGGTTAAAAACTTATTTTGGTTACAGGTGTAAAAACCAGGTCATCTACTCCTGCAATTTTGACCCCTATCCTGGCAAAAACATAATTTTGTGTCGGTACAATCGTAGGGATATTTACACTCATATTTAAGTTATTCAGGTCGGCAAGAGCTGCACCCGTAAGTTGTTGTGTCGCAATGTTATTGCCCCCATCTACAAACTGTGTTTTGTTGATATACAGCGATACACTTTCTATATCTTTTGCATTGGCATCGGTAATGATTTTTTCCAGTTTGCAGAATCCGTTCACTTTTCCAGATGCAGCTGTTAAACTAGCGCCGCGGATCATGTAGTAAGGCATTACTTCTATATCCATCACTTTGTTACCGCTAATGTTTACCGCGATGGTATCTTGTTTACCGGCTGCATTCTTTTTCCACAAAAACGGCCCCTGGTTTGGTGAGAAAACCAGTTTATAGTTGCCATCAAATAACTTAGCCGAAAAATTACCGTCCTGGTTAACGTTTACATTTAATGCGGAGTAATTGCCAAAACCAGATTGCCAAAGTTCGAAATTTACCTGGCCGTACTGCACATTGATTGCTTCGCCCTTATATACGATCCTTCCTGTAAAATCGGCTGCGGGCGCCTCGTAATTATCTTTTTTACAAGAGGAAAACAACACGGCTATAATTGCCCCTATGATGAAATAAAGTCTATTTTTCATGTCTGTATCTGATTATTGATTAGGGTTTCTGATAATTTTCGGGTTGCCGTTAAGTACATCCTGCCCGATTGAAGAGTAATAATTGCCGATACGGAAGCGGTGTGCTGCAGTTACACGGCTGGGTTTAATCACCTTAAAAATATACTTTAAATGATTTGCATTGCCCGGATTATAGTATTTATAGGGCCACAAACCAAACACTTGTGTGCTGGTACGTGTTGCGCTACCGATATTGCTGGCATTGGTAAAATCAGCAACCGACATATTGTTGCCGTTCCATACCTTATCGGCCAGTCTCCAACGTTTCATATCCCAAAGCTGATGTCCTTCAAAGGCGAATTCTACTTTACGTTCGTGTACAATACGGTCGAAAGTAATATCGGCCGGACTTAGTGCTGTGGTTAATCCTGCACGGTCTCTTACCGGTTTAATATAATTGGCTGCAGTAGCTGCATCGCCCAATTCAAAAGCAGCTTCGGCAGCATTTAACAATACCTCGGCATAACGGTAACGCACCCACCAGACATCACTTCGGGTACCAATCTGACCTGAACCTGTAGCAGGATCTAAATATTTACGCACGTAAAATCCTGATTGTGCGCTGAATTCAAGCCCATCAACAGGACCATCACCACCCACTACCTGCACCGAACCTGGGTTACCGGGAAGTACATTGCTTTTACTTTGCGCAAAATTGTCGCCCGTTACAATTGTACCATTTGCCAATTGATAGCCCGCCCATATATCAACTGTTTTACCTTTAAACTGTGTTCCCGGGAGAATTACAGTGCCGGCTAAACGTGCATCGCGGCCAGCAAAAATATCGGTGATATTGGTGTAATAAACCGGATTTCCGCTGCCATCAACAGCAGCCAAAGAGGCATAAGTATTATCTAGCTTTTCGAAAGACTGCACCAGATTTAACGAAGGGTTTAACCTTCCTCCCTGTGCTTCTTCGGCAGAAGAGCGCGGTTGGTTATCGATTGTAAAACCATGAACTTTATTGGTTTTCAATTTAAAATCTTTAGCAAATATTACTTCCGGATTGCTGCCTTTATCGGTAAAAAGGGCTGCAAAATTATCAGACAGATTTGGGTTCTTTTTGTAAAGCGAATATTTACCGCCATCGATAATTTCTTTTGCGGCATTTAAGGCTTTGGTAAAATAACCATTGGCCATTGCAGCAGGAATGCCAATCTCTCCACCTGGAAGGGTTAATTGGGCATTGCTATATTTGGCAATTGAACCTGCATAAAGTGCAGCTCTCGATTCCATGGCCAAGGCCGCAGCTTTTGTAGCCCTGCTTTGTATGGTTGCATTATCTGGAAGTATGGTTTTAACGGCTTCCAGTTCAGCAATCACAAAATCGTAAATTTCAGATTCCTTTGCCCTTGGATATTGCAGGTAACTTGGATCTCCGCTATAATCATAAGCCAGGGGAACAGTAATCAGCGGAACGCCGCCCATTCTTTTTACCATCTCGAAATAAACACCGGCCCTGATAAAACGCGCTTCAGCTAAAAAACGATCGCGGTCTTCAGCCTTTAAAGCGGTAGCTTCCTGCCCACGTTTAATAAACAGATTCAGGTCGTTTACAAGTCTGTAAACGCCTATATCCCAGTATCTCCATGCATCGTATCCATATTCCAGGTTCTGGTGGCGACCATAATCGCCGCCTGCTGAAGCAAAACCCTCATCAAAATCGGCAAATAACCACCATGATTCGATACGTTGAAAATCAGGGAAACGATCGTACAGATCGCCAACCACAGTAAGTACCAGGTTAGGGTCTTTCCACACGGCATCAATCGGCAGGGTACTGGTAGGTTGCTTATCCAAAAATTCGGAATCTTTTTTACACGACTGCGCAAAACTTAAACATGCAATGGCAGCAAATGCGTATATATATTTTTTCATTTGATTAGTCTTTTTCATGTTACAGCGTTAGTTTAAGGCCTATATTAAAGAACTTGTTCTGTGGATATTGCAATCCATTATCGTCTGCAATTTCAGGATCTACACCATAATCTTTCAGGTTATCGATAGAGAACAGGTTGTACCCGTTTACATATACCCTTGCATTCTGGATTTTGATTTTTTCTGCCCATCTTTTTGGAATGGTGTATCCGATTTCGAGTGTACGGGCACGCAGATAACGTACGTTGTGCAACCAGAAAGTTGAGTTTCTGGTGTTGTTACTATGATCGCGGTCATTAAAACGGATTGCAGGATATTTACCGGCCACCCATGGGCTGTTCAGGTCGTAAAGATTAGTATGGTGCCAACTGTYATCAGCAAAATTCTGTAGCAAAGCACCTCCGTTCTGGAATGCCCAGCGCTGCTCCCAGTTCTGGTTCCAGGAATACATGGCGCCACCAGAAAAATCGGCGGTAAAATCGAAGTTTTTATAAGAACCGCCAATGGTGAAACCAAAGCCGACGTTCGGCTGTCCCGTTGTGGTATAACCAATGGGTCTTTCATCTAAACCATCAATAATACCATCGCCATTCTGATCTTTGTAAATTAAATCGCCGGGCAATAAAGAGCGGTTGCCTTTTCCATCGATGTTAACTTTGTAATTATTGATTTCATCGATACTCTGGAACTGACCGGTTACTTCATAACCCCAAAATATATCGGCATATCTATCGGTACCATTACTTCTGTAATTCTCCCATGAGTTGCCAAAACGTGGTTTATATCTTTCTAAAAGTTTCTTTCTGCTAATGGAAATGTTTCCGCCGACATTGTAGTTAAACTCGCCGATTTTATCTCTGTAGTTTAAAGAGAATTCACCTCCAAACTGTGCATCGCTCTCCAGGTTTTCAACATTTAAAGGATACCCCAGTTCAATCGGAACAATCACGTCGTTTTTAATGGCGGGTAAACCAGAGCGTTTTCTATAAAAATAGTCTGCTGTTCCTGAAAGTTTACTGCCGAACATCGTAAAATCAAGGCCGATGTCGGTAATTTTGCTTTTAAACCAGCTTAGGTTATTGATAATCGGCCCCTTATCTCTTGAAGTAGTAATGTTTTTCCCATCCAATATCACGCTGCCCTGATTGTAGTTATAACCCGGGATATAAGCGAAAGGATCGATACCCACATCATCATCCCCTAATACCCCATAAGAAGCACGAAGTTTCAAATCGTTTAAGATATTGCTTTCTCCCAAGAGCGATTTCATAAATTTTTCTTGTGTAATTCTCCATCCAATTGATGCCGAAGGGAAATAACCAACACGTCTATCTGGAGCAAATTTCCAAGAGGCGTCTCTACGACCGGAAAGCTCGAGGTAATATTTATTGTCGTAGTTGTAATTTAACCTACCCACATAACCGATACGGGCCTGCTCTTCCTGTATATCAGCAAAATCCTGCCCATCCATATCGGCAAACTGCAGCACAGGTAAAATATTAGTTTGTGGTACAGCATGCTGAAAGGTATAAGTTCTAAAACGATCCAAGCGCTCGGCTACCAATACCCCACCAACGGTATGTTTGCCAAAAGTGCGGTTATAATTGGCCTGAAGCTGATAGGTATTGGTGTATACTTTTTCATTTCTGCGCTCTCTGTATGGGTTTGAACTGCCTACTTTTTGTTCGTAAATGCCCGTTTCCGGATGGTAGGTATATACATTATAGGTATACTCATGTCCATTAATTACGTTATCGGCAATGTAATAAGAATATAAACCTTTTATTTCCAAACCCTTTATAGGCGTTTCATAAGAGGCTGATAAATTGGTCTGTAAAACCCTCCAGTCTGATTTCCAATAACCGCTTAAAGCTTTACTCTGAACAGCGAACTGCTCGGTATTGTGCCCGATATCGTTCGGATAATTCGGATTGCCATTGGCGTAAGCCTGCTCAGTAGGTCTGTTTCTCAACAAGGCAAAACGGGCAGCCCAGTAATCATCTCCTCCCGGTACACCTGGTTGATCGCGGCTTTCGATACGGCCATTGATGAGCATACCCACCTTAAAACGATCGGTGATTTTAGCCTCAATATTACTCTGGATATTGGTCCGGTTGAAATCGAATTCCCTTGCTGTTCCATATACGCCCTTCTGATCTAAACGGGTAGCAGAAAAGTAATAGTTTACCCGGTCACTTCCACCCGAAGCGCTTAGGTTTACTGAAGTTTGGGGTGCGTTAGGTGCAATGATAATGTCTTTCCAGTTCTGGCTTTGATAGCCATACTCTGTACCCGCTTTCCATTTATCCAGTTCGGCCTGGGTAATACTGGTTGCGCCGTTCTGGTTCATTTCTGCAGTAGCCTGTCCCACTTTCCATTGGTAAGCATTGGTCGTTTCCGGGAAACGTACCCAGTTCTGCCAGCCTGTGTAAGCATCAACGCTAAAAGTATTGCGGGTACTGTTTTTTCCCCTTTTTGTGGTTACCAAAATTACACCATTTGATGCCCTACTACCATAAATAGCAGCCGACGCATCTTTAAGCACACTGATGCTTTCGATATCATTAGGCGAAATATTATTGAACTGGCCAGCATCCTGTTGAATACCATCGATAACATAAAGTGGATTACCCATATTACGGATCTGGATATTGGCGCTCGCACCAGGTCTTCCGTCAGGCATCCTGAAAGATACACCTGGTAGCTTTCCGGCCAAGCCTGTACTCACGGTAGAACCGCCATGCACTTTTTCGAGATCTTTGCTGCTGATTGATGAAATGGCGCCCGTAATGGCTTCCTTTTTTTGTGTGTTGTAGCCCACCACAATAACCTCTGACAGATCGTTGTTAGATGGCTTAAGGCTAACATTAATTTGCGTACGGCCAGCCAATGCTACTTCCTGATTGGCATAGCCCACATAAATAAAGATCAGGGTAGCATTTTTATCGCTTACCTGAATTTTGAATTTTCCATTGCCATCGGTAGTTACCCCCGTGTTGGTACCTTTAACTTTAATACTGGCGCCAACAACCGTTTCGCCCTTTTCGTCGGTTACTGTTCCGGCAACAGATGTTTGCTCCTGGGCACTGAGCTGAAAGGAAAGTAAGATTAAGGTGATGGAAGTAAAAATAGCGGAGAGGACTTTACGTTTCAAAAACATTTTTTGAAGCGGATACCAATCCAGGCAGACAAAGCCACCATAAGAGAATAAACTTCTTTTCATATTAGGTTAGGGATTTGGTTAGTTATAGAAGTAAATGGATTTAGTTCTATTTAATTCTTATCCAAAGATTCRGTTTTTAGCTTTTCAGAGGGATACGCATTTGTATCAATCTTTCTTCATTTTGTCTCGATTTGTATTGAAGGAGTCTGTTTAGCCACGGAAACTCAGAAACACTGAAAATGCCGCTCAATGCGTCATCCTGAGGTTTAATTTATTTTATAAAAATCACTAAAGATAACATAGAAGTTCAAGGAGATAGCTCTCTCAGCTTTCGTCATTTCGAGCGAAGTGCAACGCAGTCGAGAACCCGAAGGCTCAGCGAAGCTAAATCTACCTAGATAGATCTCTCCATTTCGCTGCACTCCAGTCGAGATGACGATGTTTTTTATTAAAGTCTATCAATGGTAGTTCAGCTCAGGATCTTAAGCAACAGTTTTTTTTGGAAACGATGGGGCGGGCACATTTCGGTTAAGGAAGCCCTGCTATCACTCCAAGTCCTCTCCCGATAGAAAAAATCGGGATCCGGGCTTTACGTTTTATCAGGTTTATTTAACGCAGGCCTTTAGTGCTATTGAAATCAGACTTTGCAGATTTTATACGCTGGGTTTTGCGTTAGGGATTGTAAGGGTTYAGTRCCGATCCTTCATCGGTACCGRAGCGAAGCGCAGCCCTGCAAAGCCCGACCTTTGCGCAGCTTAGGTAACGCCCGGATTAGTCTGCAATTGGCAGTTTACAGTTTTCAAGTCTATAAAAAGCGTACACTCAGATTAGTCTGCAATTGGCAGTTTACAGTTTTCAGGTCTATAAAAACTGAGTTTCTTAAATCTTTAAGGTTCTCCCAAATAAAAATGGAATCTGTCTCAATCTTTCTACTTATCCGCTCAAATTCAATTTAGCCTGAAAGCAAAGCATTTCTTTAATATATTTGATGCTGCTGACCAAGATATCTTGAAAAAACTCTTCATCCTTTTATGTCTTTTGTTTTCGGTCCACCTGCTGTGGGGGCAACCTTATTATTTCAGGCATTACCAGGTAGAAAACGGACTTTCTAATAATACCGCCTTTTGCAGTGTGCAGGATGGAAACGGTTTTATGTGGTTTGGCACGAAAGATGGCTTAAACCGGTTTGATGGTTATTCTTTTAAAACCTATCGCCACGACCCAGACCAGGCTGGCAGTTTAGGCAACGATTTAATCTATGCACTTCACCACGACCGGGAGCAAACACTTTGGGTAGGTACCAACAGCGGCGTGTACCAATACAATCCGGCAAAAGAAAGCTTCAGCATCATCAAAGAAACCAAAGGGATGCGGATTATAGATCTGGCCAGCGATCAGCGTGGAAATTTATGGATCTTGTCTTCATTCAAAATATACCTCTATCAAAAGCGCAGTAAGAAAGTACAGGCTTTTACCCATAATGCACCTTTTGATGCCTCACTGGTAACGGTTTTAAAAGATGGCAGCGTATGGATCAGTACCGGAAAGGGGACGCTGGAAAAATACAATCCAAAAGCGAATAATTTTCAGCGTTTTAACATCAACGGTAAAAATGCAAAAATAGAATACGGCTGGGTATCCAGAATTGCGG
Source organism: Pedobacter sp. 01T416_2 (assembly GCF_056398925.1). Classification (NCBI taxonomy): domain Bacteria; kingdom Pseudomonadati; phylum Bacteroidota; class Sphingobacteriia; order Sphingobacteriales; family Sphingobacteriaceae; genus Pedobacter; species Pedobacter sp. 01T416_2. The sequence goes on along the minus strand of NZ_JBFTQI010000035.1, from coordinate 427 downwards.
AAACCGAAAATGGCAATTTATTGGTCGGCACCACCAATCAGGGGGTCAAGCTCTTTAATCCGGTAACCTTGGCATCAAAAAATATACTGCGGTTAAACGACGACCAAACACCAATTTTTGTACGGGATATCAAAAAAACAGGGCCTCATGAGTTTTGGATTGCCACCGAATCGGGCATTTACATTTACAATGACGAAAACGGAGCGATTATCCATATTAAAAAACAGTACAATAACGATTATTCTTTAAGCGATAATGCCGTTTACACCATCTGTCTTGACCGCGAAGGAGGCGTTTGGGCGGGCACCTATTTTGGCGGTGTAAACTACTATTCGAGCCATACTTCCCTGTTTACCAAATACTTTCCGCAAAAAGGTACAAACTCGATCAGTGGAAGTGACGTAAGGGAAATTACCAGGGATGGTAA
>NZ_JBFTQI010000034.1:0-16197 GCF_056398925.1 Pedobacter sp. 01T416_2 | reverse complement strand
CTCTTAAAACCGGAGAACAATACCATTAAACAATTCTTAGTGGATTGGCATAAGCAGCCGATGGCATAACATCAGGAAAGTAAACTTTAAGGCCATCTGCATTTCTTTCAAATTTCAGTTCCTGGCCTGTTGCAACAAGCTGTACACTGTTTATTTTTTGGGGATAAGATGAACTATCTACCGCTAAACTTGTAATAAGCACAGATCCGTCAGTTGGCCAGGCCATCACAGTAGCGAAAAGCGCGTTTCCCTTTGTGGTGAAGCGTATGTCCTGCTGACTAAAAGGCTTTCCTTTGCCTTCATTAAATCCCTGTGCAGTTAATGCAGCGGCCTGGTTCTGTGCCGGTCCTTCTCCAAATATCTTCCACGGCCGCGTTCCATAGATACTGTCTCCATTTGCGTTCATCCAGATACCGATTTCTTCAACAATTTTGCGTTCCAGTTCATCAATTGTGCCATCACCCCGAACAGGAATATTCAACATCAGGTTTCCATTCTTACTCACCACATCAACCAGGGTATGGATAATCGTTTTTGGGGTTTTATAAGCCTTCCTGTCGTATATCCCCCTATCGTAGTGCCAGTCGCCGATGCAGGTGTCAGTTTGCCATGGCAGAGGCTCTATACTATTGCTCTGCCCGCGTTCAATATCCCATACCATTGCTTTCCGCTGCTCTTGGGTGAGGATCTTACCGGTGATAACTGCGGTTAGTTTACCATTGTCCTTAATGCTTTTATTGTACATATGAGCAGCAATTTTCAAACCGGCATCACTAATGGGCCACATTGGAAATTGCGAATCATCAAAATAAATCATATCAGGGCGGTATTTATCGATCAGGTCGATTGTCCGGTTAAAGAATTTATCGATGTATGCTTTGCTAGGTGGAGTTACGCCATTACCCCAATGCCATTGTTTATGGATCATGCCATCATCTTCGCTGTTTTTACTGAGCTCATGATTCTGGGCGTAAAGTTCCTGTGGATCAAGTCCATCCCACCATTTGCCTTTTCCATCTTTTTTGGTAAGGGTTCCATCATAGGGTACTCCTGCCAACGGGCCCGTTTTATCGGCTCGCTGAGCAGTTTCAAACCAGCTCCAGGTATGTGCTGCATGGACACTTACAGCAAAAGGAAGCCCATGTTTTTTTGCGGCGGCGGCCCAGCCGCCGATGATATCCTTTTTAGGTCCTTGTTTTACCGAATTCCAATTTTTCTGATATTTACTATCGTATAAGTCTAAATTGTCGTGATGATTGGCGAGTGCCATGAAATATTTTGCCCCTGCGCTTTTGTATAGGGAAACCAATGCTTCCGGATCCCATTTTTCTGCCTTCCAGATATTGATTACATCTTTGAATCCAAATTTAGACGGATGCCCATATTTCTCGACATGGTATTTATATTTCCAGTTGCCCTCCATGTACATGTTCCTTGCATACCAGTCTCCTGCTTCCGGCTGGCATTGTGGTCCCCAATGAGCCCACATTCCAAATTTTGCGTCTCTAAACCACTCAGGCGTCTGATAGTTGGAGAGCGACTCCCAAGTTGGAGAAAATGGTCCAGCTAAGATTTTTTCAACAAATTCTTTTGCGGCATCCCTGTTTATTGCCAGGGCAGAAAGTTTACTGGAAAGCAATATTGCAGGCAAACCTAGGCTAAGGCTTTGGATAAGTTTTCTACGGTTCATATACATTTGGTCAGCATGATCTAATACAAAAACAAATTTATCGATGTGATCAGGTACATTTTTATAAAAAAATGACTTTTTTTTATAAAAATCCGACTTTTCGAACATCCTTCACTTACCCAAATCGCCATGATTTTTACTCAGGCAACAATCCTATAAGCCTTCTTAACAATCCATATGATCGAGCGAACTCTATTTCGATAACTTGCCTGACTTATCCAAAACCGTCTACAGAACTCGCTCGCTTTGGTGGCCAATGATCTTTCCTTCAGCATTACACCAAATTCTCCAGACCGAATTCGATTAATTTATCAAGAACCGGAAGGGTTTTCTTTCCTAGGTCGGTCAGCCTGTATTCAACTTTTGGAGGGATTTCAGGGTAAGCCTTTCTACTGACGAGTTTATTTTTGACCAGCATCGTTAACTCCTGTATGAGCATTTTCTCACTGATATCCGGAATTGCCTTTTTCAGCTGACCGTACCTTATCACATTATCATTGATCTGAAAAATTATCATCAGTGTCCATTTGCCTCCTAAAAGCCCTAATGATGCTTTAACGGGACATCCTTTGTCGCAAGGAATAWTTTTTTGTGCTTTTTCTTCCATTGATAATCAATAATTCTAACCAAAAGGTATGTGCCCAACCTTTTGGTAAGTACTTGTACAAAGGTATGTAAATATTGAATTTTGCTCTAGTTAACCTTAAATAAAAAAAATGAAAATATTAGTATTTGGAGCCACAGGCTCCCAACAATTCAATATCAYACCTGAGGCAATAAAGAAAAACGCAAAGGTATTTGCTGTAACAAGTAATGAAAAAGGTGCTACCAAGTTAAAGGATGCTGGTGCGGCTCCCTTGTTTGGAAACATGGGCGACGCTGCGCAAATGCTAGAGGTCACAAAAGATATTGATGCAATTGCCTTTATGATTCCAGTTTCGTTGCCCAACCCTCTTGACGGATTCCAATTTTCAAAAAATGTTATCGACGCGGCCAAAGCGAACGGTGTTAAAAAAGTTGTTTGGAATACCAGCGGTTGGCTGCCGGACCAAAAGACAGGTATGCCCACGGATGATGTAAAACTGGATGTCAAGGATTATCTTTTGGAAAGCGGGTTGCAGTACGTAATAATCGAACCCACCATTTACATGGAAAATATGATGGGCGCTTTCTGTGCACCTTTTGTTTCCGAAAAGAAAAAACTTGCCTATCCAACTCCTGAGCCTATGCCAATCGGTTGGATTGCCTMTAGGGACGTGAGTGCGCTAGTCGTTGAAGCTATCTACAGCGCCGATCTGACTGCGGATACTTTTCAGGTAAGCGGGCTTGAAAATCTTAAGGGAGATGAGCTTGCGGAACGCTTTTCTCAAGGTGTTAGTGAGAAGATAGATTACTACACACAGCCTGCTGAAGAGTTTAAAGGAATTTTAGCGCCATTTGTTGGTGATGCTGCAGCTGACGCGGTAGCTTCATATTACAGAGTCCTTCAGGAAAGCAATAAATATCCCCTGAAATTCAATTCTGAAATGGATAAAATATTGCAGAAGCTGCCTGTAAAGATGACATCGTTGGCCCAGTGGGCTAAAATAAACAAGGATTTTTTTATTAATAAATGTTAATATTATATGGATGCAAAAGATATTGTAGCATCATACTTTGATGCATTGGCAAAAGGCGAAATGGAGCGGGCACTTTCGTTTTTTGCCCTTGAGGCCCAATGGGACCAACCGGGCAGAAACAAATTTGCAGGAATTAAAAACAACTTGGGTGAAATTATTAAAATGTTTGAAGGCATTATGAGTGATAAATGATGGAAAATGCCGGTCTGGTAGCAGTTCCAGTTTGGTTTAGCGCCCAAAAGGAAGGCAAAACGATGAACCTTGGAGGTTTAGACCTATTTGAAATCAAAGAGGACAAGATTATCCACGTGTGGACGTTTTCAGCAGACCAGCCGGTTGACGACGAGTTTTGGGGAGAATAGCCTTTCGAATAGAACGGAGCTGACTGGAATCTTTAAGCTATGCGGCTCCGTTTAAATATTATTGTTTTAAATGAAAATTTTTCCGGCTATAAATTCTGAAGTTGTCATGCCAGTCTGAACTTTAAAAAACCTCATCAGATTGTTTGGCTCAGAGAAATTTAGATCATATGCAATTTCATTGATGGTCCTATTAGAGTGAAGGATCTGGTCCTGTATCTCAAATAACAACCGCTGTTTTAACAGCTGGCTTGCTGTTATCTGAAACTGAGCTTTTACGGCTTTATTAAGTGAAATCCTACTGACACCAAGCATCTCCGTGTAGTCTCCGATCCGCTGTTTTTCCTTAAAATGAAGTTCGATCAGGTTCTTAAACAAAAAAGGGATCTGTGTATTTCCATCAACATTTAAAGGCAGTCTGTATTGGCTGGCATATTGACGGTTCAACGATTGTAAAAGATAATATGTCAAAGATCGGATGATGTGCGAACTATCAAATTTACTGTCAATAAGCTCCGTTTTTATTTCGGCCAAAAACTTACAGTATTTTCGAAGATCCTCATGATCAATTGTAATGGTTAATGGGAAGCTGAGCTGGTAAAAATACAGCAGACGATAGGTAAACAGCTTATCTGCGAAAAAGTCGTTAAGGAATTCCTCCTGAAATATTAATGTCGTAACTTCCAGACGCTCGACATCGAGCTGCCAGTTACGCTTTTGATAGGGTGAAATGAATATGATTGAATTATCTGATATGTTTATTTGCTTCTCATTAAGCGAGACAATTCCCGATGCTTTTTTAAAAAATAGAATTTCAAAGTAATCAGTATTAAATGTTGCCTGAAGGCTATAGTCAATATCCTTTTCTGTTAATACATTCAGTAGAAAATGTACACCGCACTCGCCTTTATGGAATTTTATTGTTTTCAATTTTTTCGATCCGGTTAAAATTACTAAAATTCCTGTAACCTTTTCATCTGAACGTTTTCTCGTGTATAAGACTGGTTTCAAATAGCTCAGCTTAGTGCTCATAAAACCATTCTATCATTACTGCTGATCAATGGTTATCAAAACGCCACTTTTTAAACATGGTTTGATATCCCATAACCGACGCCTTCTATCGACCTTTGTTGCCATAGATAGAAGAATCCAAAAAAGTAAAGTTTAAGTCATGAAAAAATTATTAGTAACAGCTGTCTTGTCATTGACAGCGATAGCCTCGTTTGGACAGAAAGTGTCCGGATCAAAATCCAGCCTTCAGCTTGTAAGGAATGCTACATTGATCATTCACTATGGTGGCCACAAGATTCTGGTTGACCCCATGCTCTCTGCCAAAGGTGCAATCGAGTCATGGGCCGGTATTGCAAGAAATCCTACAGTGGATATACGGATGCCAATGCAACAAATTACAGACAATGTCGATTTAGTATTGGTCTCCCATACGCATGCTGATCACTTTGATGATGCTGCAAATAATATTTTGAAAAAATCTATAAAGATTATCAATCAGCCGGCAGATAAGGTATTCTTCAGTTCGAAAGGCTACATCAATGCCGAGACCCTTGAAAACCAGACAAAGTGGGATAATATCAGTATAGAGCGGATAAATGGGGAACATGGATCAGGCAAAGTATTGGAGATGATGGGCAAAACCTCTGGTTTTGTATTAAGTGCCAAAAATGAACCGACGATTTATATCATGGGCGATGCGATATGGACCGACCGTATCAAAGAAAATATCAAAAGGATCAAACCTGATATTATTGTGGTCAACTCAGGTGGTGCCCAGATCAAAGGCTTTGAAAATGTGCCGATTATTATGGACGAAAAGCAAGTTATGCAACTTATATCTGCGAGCGGAAAAGCAAAAATAATTGCAGTGCATATGGATGCGCTTGACCACTGCCGTACCACAAGACTCACATTGAGCGAGGAAGCAAAGAAAAACAGTGTCGGTGAGAACAAACTTGTGATCCTTAAGGATACAGAGATTTTCACCCTGGGCAAATAAATCAGAAAACGAAAATACCCGCCCAAAAAAAGTATTTGACTCACTTTGGCGGGTATTTTTATGCAAAAATAATCAACTGCATTTACCCCGGGCGTGGCCAAAGGCAATTTTCGGGCAAAGGATCTGCTTTTTTGAAACGGATTATACTAGCGTAGTTGTTTGCGATAGCGGATTATCATAAGTTTTCCAATCCGAATGCTGCAAGTTTGTCAATAATAGGAAATGTATCCAGGCCAAGCTTGGTTAAACTATATTCAACTCTTGGAGGGATTTCTGGAAACGATTTTTTGGTCACAAATTTATGCTCTACCAAAAAATTCAACTCTTGAATCAGCATTTTTTCGCTTATACCAGGAATAGCTCTTTTAAGTTCACCGTATCTTATTACGCGTTCGTTTATTTGAAATACTATTAACAGTCTCCATTTACCACTCAATATAATCAACGACTTCCTTACCGGGCAGTTTTCATCTGACTGTAAAATAATTTTCTGATTTTTTTCCATTGACACCCAGTGTTTCTAACCATTTAGTAAGTACCTAACCATTTGGTATGTACTTGTACGAAGGTAGTCGTTAACCTACCTTCGTACAAGTAATTTTTAAAATATAAACCTATGTCACAGGAAGAAACAAACAAACAGCTGGCTATTACCGCTTATCAAAGAATTTTTGGCGACTTGGATGCCACAGGAGTAGATCAATACATGAGCAGCACTTTCATTCAGCATAACCCCACAACACCCGATGGGCCTGAGGGCGTGAAAGCGCTTCTTCAAATGCTTATTTCACAAGGTGTTCCCAAACAAAAAATCATGTTCAAACATGTTGTTGCGGAAGGTGATACTGTTTTTCTTCATTCCCGTTATGAAATGGCAGGAAAAGAATGGAGATTTATCGACATTTATCGAATAGAAGATGGGAAATTAGCTGAACATTGGGATGCAATGATGCCGATGCCTGATGAACGTGGCAATAACAACTCTATGTTCTAAATTAATTGTACCGTAAATAATCAGAAAGATCGCAATTTGTCATCTAACCAGCTCTGATTAAATCAAAGCTGAGCACTACCATCAAGCATTAAAGTAACTAATTTATATTACTAAGAAAACCCATATAATTTCAAAAGACTCTCAGGTTTTATTCGATATTGCCTCTCAACCTTTTTAGTTTTATTAAATCACAATGAGGCTGGGGTTATTTCTAATCATCACAGGCATATTTGTTGGGCTTCACAGAAATTGCTCTAATTTGGAGCTTGGAGCATGGAGGCAAGCCTTCTTGCGTTTTTGATGACGGTAGGTACATTATTCTTTCTGATCACCACTCCTGAAAGTTGGATACCAGAATAAATGATCTGAACTGGGGTTTTCCGTATCTATCCGGTCGCGGAAGATTGGTCCTTAAAGACATTGTAATACTTGGTGAGGCAATAGTCCAAATGAGGGAGTCGGCAAGACTTTATTTGTCACGCAGATAGGCATTATATCAATCATTGTTAGATCAATCATCCCAAAAAGCTTGACTTTATTAAAACCTATTCCGCGGAAAACCTAGAGGAGGTACTACTATTGGCATGCAGGAGCTTAGTATTTACCTATTATTGAAACGCAACTTCCAGATACTGAGAAATCAAACACTCTTTAAAAAGTTTGCACTTTTGAGAAAAAAAATTACATTCGCAAAAGTAATTATAGTGGAAGTCCCTGAAATGCTGGCTTTTTGAAGGCTTATAAAGTTTACCGGCAATTAATTTTTTCCAATAGAATTTATCTGAATTGTAGTATCAAACTATGCCTCTAAACAGAAACCTGACCGATGATGAGTTATCCAAACTTTTAAGATTGGGGCAAGAATCTGCATTTATAGAAATTTATACCAGGTACTGGAAAAAAATATACTTCGCGGCCAAAAGCCGCATCAACGATGCGTATGCGTGTGAGGAAATCGTTCAGGAAATTTTCTGTAACCTATGGCGTAATCGTGAACACTTTGAAATTATTAAGGGCTTCGACAACTATTTTTCGGTGGCAGTCAAAAATCAGGTAATCAATTTTCTGGCAAAAAAGGCGAAGATTCTCCGGTACGAGGAAACGGCTAAAAAGACCCATTCTGAAGCGGATTACAGCACCCTGCAGCAGATCAGTTATTCTGAACTGCAACTCCATATCCAGAAGGCATTAAGTGTGCTCCCTAGTAGATCAGCTATTATTTTTAATTTAAAATATGTCAGCGGCTACTCTCAAAAAAATATAGCGCAGGAACTATCGATATCCGAAAAAACAGTTGAAGCCCACCTTGCCAGGGCGAGGAAAACAATAAAAGAATCTATTTCTATCCTTCTGTTCGCGCTTTTGTTCTTTTCGATAAAAAATTAATCTTTTAAATAGGGATTTTCCTTCCAGCGCTGTCTGTATATAAAACGGGCTTGATGAATAGTGATAAAAATATCGAACGGATGATGGAACTTGCCAAAAAATGGCAGGAAAATACGATAAGTCTGGCCGAACGGGAAGAATTTGATCGATGGTACAATTCATCGCATAAGAACCTGGAAAAAGATAAGGGCGCTGATGAATATGGGTTAGAACAAAGAATGTTGGATTCTATCCTCAAGGAAATCACTCCTAATGTCGTCAAACGACCATCCTATGGCAGAATAGCATTATTTTCCGCGGCGGCCGTTATTACCGTTCTTATATGTCTTGGCCTTCTTTCAAAGATATACCTGACCCCAAAAGTGGCTGCACCCGTTCAGTCAGCAATACAATATGATGCGCTACCGGGATCGAATAGGGCGACATTAACCCTTGATAACGGCGAGAAAATCGACCTTGCCCATGCCCGCAATGGCGACCTCAAGACCGACATTTCAACAAAGGTCAGCAAAATTTCGGGAAACAGGTTGGTCTACAGCCAACTGAGCCGCCCTGGTTCAACTGACCATTCTCAGCCGGTCTATCATACGCTTAGCACGCCACGCTCGGGTATGTTCCAGTTAACACTCTCTGATGGCACACACGTTTGGCTGAATTCTGGCTCTGTTATCCGCTTCCCGAAGGTTTTCGAAAATAAGGAGCGTGTAGTCTATCTTACAGGAGAAGCTTATTTTGAAGTTACCAAAAACCGTCATAAACCGTTTTTGGTCGTTACACCTAAACAAACCGYAGAAGTGCTCGGAACCCATTTCAATGTGAGTGCATATGAGGACGAAACCGTAACCAAGACTACCCTGCTTGAGGGAAAGGTGAAGGTAGCCAGCACTAACAGTAATGGGTTTAAAGTAATCCATCCCAATGAGCAGGCACTCTCCCAGGCAAATGGAATCCAGATTATAAAGGTCAATGCCTCCGACGTCGTGGGCTGGAAAAACGGGTACTTCATTTTCAACCGCACCGATCTTAGGTCGTTGCTTAGACAGTTTTCAAGATGGTATGATGTCGATATCGTTTATAAAGGTGAAGTGCCAAATGATTTCTTCCAGGGACAGATCCGCCGGGATATCAAGCTTAACCAGGCACTCAAAATCCTGGCTTTTGGCGATATACATTTCAAACTTGAAAACAGAAAGCTTATTGTATTACCCTAAATAAATAATGTAAAACCCTTAATAAATGACTATGACGAATCAAATACACTATTAATCAGGGCCAAAATGCCGAAAGTGCTGCAAACACTTCCGGCTTTGATCGAGCCAGCCAACAAATGCATTTTTCAACTAACCAAATCAAACCAAAATTATGAAATTAAATTCATGTGCGGAAACGCCATCCACATGGACGGTCATGGCCATACGATTTTCGATAACAAAATCAGCCATTTTCCTACTTCTTAGTACATGCCTATTGTTATCGGTAAAAGGGTATGCTCAAAATGTGAGCATATCTAAAAAAAACACACCGTTATCCCAGGTCTTCGATGAGCTGCGCAAACAGACCGGCTATACCTTTTTTTACAAAGATGCTTCTGTAAAAGACCTCAGGGTTTCTGTTTCGATAAAAGACGTCCAGCTGGACAAAGCGCTGAACATCATTCTTGAAAACCAGCCCCTTGTTTTCAGCATTATCGATAAAACGGTAGTGCTTAAGCGTAAAACCGAAAACCCTAAAACTATACCCAGTGCCGTATCTCCCGTCCAAGTTAAGGGGAAGGTCGTCGATGAAACCGGTGGGCCTATCGTCGGCGCTACAGTAAGCATTAAAGGCACTAAGAACATATCAGTAACCGATGCATCCGGAAACTTTGCCATCACGGCGCCCGAAAATGCCGTTTTAGTTGTAAGCTACCTTGGCTACCAAACCCAAGAATATCAAAATTTGGAGGGAAACGCAAATGTCATCAACATGGTTCCGACACCAAAAAATCTGGATGAGGTGGTCGTTGTTGGATATGGAACCCAAAAAAAATCAGATGTCACCGGATCGATTGTCAGGGCAGATCTGGAGTCTTTCCGGACTTCCCCAAATTCAAATATTGCCCAGCTCCTACAGGGCGCTGTTCCTGGTTTGAATGTTGGGCCGGTAACCTCTGCCGGGCAGACCCCAAGCATACAAGTCAGGGGACAATCTACACTAAGTGGCTCTCAAGGCGTTCTGATCGTTTTAGATGGTATCGTTTATGCTGGCGATCTCTCCAGGATCAACCCCAATGATATAGCATCTGTCGATGTATTAAAGGATGCAAGCAGTAAGGCAATATATGGTGCCACCGCTGCAAATGGAGTGCTTTTGATCACTACAAAAAAGGGGAAAATCGGTAGCAAGCCGATCATCAATTTTTCTTCATCTTATGCTACACAGAATCCTGCAAATATCCTACATCCCCTTAACAGGGAACAATTCATCCAGAAGGTCAGGGACATCAATTGGCGCACGGCATATCTGGCTCCTGAGTATACAACCCCTAATCCTGCCTTTAATGTTCGCTCCGCACTCGACCCCACACAACAGGCTGGTTATGATAATGGTACTGATTTTGACTGGTATGGTTCCGCTACGAATTCCGGATTTTTATATGACCAGCAGGTAAGCATCAGCAATGCAACCGAAAAGACCAACTTTTTCTTATCAGGTGGATATACCAAGCAGAAAGGGTTTATCATCAATAATCAGTTCAATAGGAAATCGGTAAGATTGAATCTGGAAACAAAGGTATTTGATTGGTTAACAGTCGGTACAAATGCATTCGCCTCCTTCGCTGATTATTCCGGTCTATCGCCAAATTTGAGGGATATCATGCTTTACAGTCCATTGAACACACCCTATGATGCAGCTGGAAATATCATACTCACCCCAAATGCCTCCATCAACAATCCTTTCCTGGCTACTTTGGGAAACAATTATGACCGCAGGAACAATCTTTCGGGCAATTTCTATGGCATTCTGAATCTACCGTTCATTCCGGGACTTTCCTACCGTATAAACTATGGTAACAATTATTTCTGGAACCAAAACTACTCCGCTAATCAGTATGCTGCAAATTTTACGGGAGCAGCATCCAAGACAAATGATAATACCTATGACAGTACGCTGGATCACATCCTCACCTACAAGAGAACTTTAAATAATATCCATTCCCTTGACCTCACCATGGTGTATGGATCCAGATCAACAGGTTACCAGACCACCAATGCCAATGGTACCGGATATAACAATATTGTTTTAGGCTATAACAAACTCGACCAGGCAACAATACAAAAGATATCCTCGGGCGCTTACAGCGAAACATACAATTACCAAACGGCGCGCCTGAGCTATGGCTTCCGCCAGAAATACATTCTCACCTCAACGGTTAGACGAGATGGCTTTTCGGGCTTTGCCTCCAACAACAAATGGGGCATATTCCCGTCAGCAGCATTTGCATGGGTGGCAAGCAATGAATCATTTATGCGCTTTAGCTGGCTGGACAACTTAAAAATGAGAATAGGCTATGGCGCCAATGGGAATCTTACCAACCGTTATGCTTCGCTGGCAACAGTTGGCCAGGGTGCCGCTTATGTATTTGGTGATGGTGGAACGACCTTGTTTGGCCAGGTTGTAAATTCGATGGGAAACAACGACCTTTCTTGGGAGAAAACGGTCGGGATAAATACAGGACTGGACTTTTCTATACTGAAAGGAAGAATTTCTGGCAGTGTAGATTATTATAACACCATTACAAGCAACCTGCTATATAACATCAATATCCCGGAAATAACAGGCTTTTCATCTATACCAAGTAACGTAGGCAAAATCAGGAACTCTGGGACAGAAATAAATGTGAACACCGTTAACTTAAAGCTAGAGAACTTTCAATGGAACTCTGTTATAAACTTTGCCACCAATAAAAACCGGATAAAAGAGCTCCTTGGTACCGGTGACCTTGTTGCAAGCAATCTTTTTGTTGACCGTTCAATAGGTACGATTTATAACTATCAGACTAATGGATTATGGCAGTTAGGGGAAACACCACCTTCGGGTTATGCTGTTGGAAGCAATAAGCTGGTAGACCTCAATGGTGACGGAAAGATAGACGCCAATGACCGGACATTCCTTGGATATACGGAACCTGCTTACAGGGTGAGTTTCGGAAATACTTTCAGTTACAAGAATATTTCTCTTTTTGTCTTTCTGAATGCTGTGCAAGGTGGAAAAAATGGTTACATGAATGTAAACAATCCATGGACTGATTTAGGGATCCAACAGGGCGATAATGCGATCAGAAACAACTGGTTCAAGGAAATAGACTACTGGACACCATCAAACCCCGGTGCACAGTACAGGATTACGGGCAGTGTACCTGCAGTAGATCCACAGCTTTATCAGCAACGAAATTTCGTCAGGCTACAGGAAGTATCATTAAGGTACAATTTTGACGGCCGGATCACTAAAAAGCTAGGACTGAACAGTCTACAGGTTTTCGTAAGCGGAAAAAATCTTGCCCTATGGACTAAATGGCATGGGTGGGATCCGGAGACGCTACAGGGCCTGGCTTATGGGGCTAGTCCGATTATAAGGGGATATTCTGCTGGTTTAAATGTTACGTTCTAATTCGATGGTTATGAAAAATTCACTAAAAATATTTGTTTTAATTATATTCTTGACGGCCGGTTCTTGCAAAAGAGCGTTTTTGGATGAAAAGCCCCTGGACTTCACAAGTACTACAAACTCCTTCAATACCCTTAAGGATTTTAATGCTTCAATCTACAACATATACAACATTGTGCGTACCGAGTTTTATACCTCGGATGAGAATAACCCTTTTGATTATATCTATGGCCTTGACCTGGTGTATGACGGACAGCCAAGTGGTCCACAACGTTTTAGTAACTACACCACCTCCACGAACCCTACCAGTACTTATCTGGTAAGCCACTGGAGCCGTTTATACAAAATAATTTCAGAAAGCAACACCATTCTGGATAAGTTAGGTTCATCTCAGGTAGTGGGTAATGATATAACTTTCGTTCAGGCCAATGCCAGGTTCTTCAGGGGATTTGCCTACCGCACGCTTGCCTATCTCTATGGCGGGGTGCCCATCGAATTGCACCAGGTGACAAGCCCGAAGACCGATTATGTACGGGCCAGCCRCGAGGAAGTGCTAAAACAATCTATTGAAGACCTGAAGTTTGYCGCTGGCAATCTTCCCGGCATCACAACTGTGCAGGAGGGACAAATCAGTAATGTTGCTGCGCAGCACTTACTGGCAGAGGTTTATCTTGCTGCCGGTCAGTTCAATGATGCGGTATCAACTGCTTCCCTTGTTATTAACAACAGTAACATGGCCTTGATGAAAACCAGGTTTGGCTCCCAGGCTACAGACCCAGGAGACGTTTATTGGGATCTATTCAGGCCGAAAAACCAGAACAGGACAAGTGGAAACAAAGAATCCATCTGGGTAATCCAATTTGAAAATGATATTCCCGGGGGCTCTTCCACTGCAACGGATATTGCAGGCAGTTACAGATTAGAAAGACAGATTGCACCCTTGATCAGGGACGTCACACTTAGCAATGGTACAAAGCCATTTCTATGGCCAGTATCAGATTATACCGGCGGGCGCGGAATCGGTTGGGCAATATCCACAACCTATTTCTCAAATACAATATGGGCAAGTGACTTTAACAATGATATGCGCAACTCAAATTTTAATTTTGTTAGAACGTACGTTTATAACGATCCAGGTAAGACGGCCTATTTTGGCAAAACGGTCTCAACCGAAGCGCCTCCTACCGGGGTTACCGTTCCTAGCAGAGCTTTCTACGCTTACCAATCAAAATGCACCACTCCCGGAAAGCATCCCGATGGGCTTTTTTCAAATAAGGCTACCCTATTACTGAGCCCCGCAGCAGGTGGCACTTACACAGATCAATATATGTTCCGACTGGCAGAAACCTATCTTATACGCGCTGAGGCATACCTGGGCACTAAGGATAAAACTAAAGCCGCTGAGGATATTAACGCGATACGTTCTCGTGCAAATGCCAGCCCTGTGTTGGAGGGCAATGTTACCATCAATTATATCCTGGATGAAAGGATGAGAGAACTAGGGATTGAAGAGAAACGCAGGCTGACGCTGTCGCGACTTAATATGGTCTATGAACGTACCGTAAATATTGCCAAAAATCCATTAGCTGCCAACATTCAGCCATTCAATAACCTTTGGCCTATTCCCCAGCGGGAGATCGAACGTAATAAGGATGCAATCCTAACACAAAACCCGGGCTACTAACCATGTTCAGAACAAAAATCATATATTATCTACTACTGTGCCTGTTTGCATTTTGCAAACAGGCTTACAGCCAGACCGGGCATGCCCCATTGACGTATATTATGGATATGGTGCATAACAATCCGGGTGAAGAACCGTATAAGACCAAGTATAATGACCCCTTGTTTATGAAAGCAAACGGTTTCAATGGAATGGTAACCCATTGGTTTGTAAACTGTGCCATCACTTATGATGATTATCAGAAGGGGCTACTGCCTCTAGGAGGGCAGGAAAGAAAGTGGATCACAGCTAAAGCTGCCGAGATAGACCGTAAGTTACAGGCTTGCAAGAAAGCAGGGATCCAGGTTTATCCTTTTACGGATTTCATTGTATTTCCAAAATCGGTTTGGGACCGGTTTGGAAAAGAAATCAGGGGGCCCGGGACAGTAGAAGGTACAGGAGGAATGGCTGAACGTTCTGCAAAACCAGATATGCAGAGCAGGCGGACCCAGGAACTTTTGCGTGCTCAGATAGACGGAATTTTCAAGAGGTTCCCTGACCTAGGAGGGCTCACCCTTCGCTTTGGCGAGACTTATTTACAGGATACTCCTTATCATATGGGCGGTGGCCCCATCAGAAACGGTAAGGAAGGCATTGATGACCAGATCACGATGCTGAATTTACTTCGTGAGGAGGTATGCGAAAAACGGAACAAAAAACTTTTCTACCGCACCTGGGACTTTGGATATAACTTTCATACCAACCCGGAATACTATCTGGCAGTAACCAACCAAGTAAAGCCCCATCCAAACCTTATTTTTGTGATCAAATATCAACAGGATGACTTCCATAGGATGACGCCTTTCAATCCGACGATAGGAATAGGAAATCATCAACAGATTGTAGAAGCACAGTCCAGGATGGAAGCTTATGGAAAGGGTGCACATCCTTATTATACAGCCAAAGGCGTTATTGATGGCTGGCCTGAAACAAAATACGAGATCGCCTTTGGTAGCCATAAATTTACAGGCAGAGAAAACGATCGGTCTAAGCCTAGAGGTATCAGGGACATGTTGGGCAACGGACTGCTCAGTGGGGTGCTCACCTGGTCTAATGGTGGAGGTTGGGACGGTCCTTACACTAAAAGCGAAATCTGGACGGATTTGAACACTTACGTGGTTTCTCAATGGGCGCTACATCCCGATAAAACGGAGGAAGCAATTTTTAACGAATTTTCCGAAAAACTGGGCCTTCGAGGTTATCAAGCAGATCTGTTCCGACAACTGAACCTACTCACTATTGAAGGAGTGCGCAAGGGCCAGCTCAACAGCTATGCCTCCAACCAGGTTTGGTGGAGCCGTGACCAGTATTTTTCTGCTAAAGCTAATGAGGAGGTCATTGCAGAGATCATCGAAAAACATAAAGAACCAGAAGTACTTTGGGAAAAATCAGAAGCATCTGCCATCTGGAGGCAGATTGAAAGCTTATCCAATCAAATAACCTTTCCAAATGCAGAAAATCAGGAAGCAGTTCGTGTCTCTTGTACCTATGGACGGATAAAATTTGAGGTAATAGAAGAAATGTGGCGCCTCATGCTGGAAGCCCACAAATTGAAAGCCAAGGGAAAAATGGATAATGATGCAATCCATAGATCGATAAAGCACTATGATTCGCTCTGGGCAGAATGGAAAAATTTAAAAAGTAAAAGCAAGTATTGTGCAACACTATATACGGACCTTGCTTTCAGGAACCAAAGGAAAGGTAGTATAGGTGAATTGGTTGACAAATTGAGAAAACTCAGCCAATTGCCTTTCCGACACCAATAATC
>NZ_JBFTQI010000033.1:0-16231 GCF_056398925.1 Pedobacter sp. 01T416_2 | reverse complement strand
CCGCAACATCATCGTCAAAACTGGCGATATGAAATAGGTTTGCCTGATTTTCCATTTTCGCAGCAGCAATTTTTCTTACTTCTGCATCATCATCAAAACTGGCAATGTGAAATAAATTAGCTTGATTGGTCAACCTGACAACTGCAATTTTTCTTACCGCTACATCATCGTCAAAACTGGCAATATGAAATAAATTAGCTTCATCTTTAAGCGAATTGATCGCTAATTTTTTGACTTTATTGATTTTGGTCTCATTAGCGATTGTAACCAGATCTTCTTCAGAAACTGGTTTACTAAAATCTATATCATTAATTTTAGTATTTCCGTTTTTATCACTTGTATCGGAGATTCTTTCAGTTTTGCTACTGAAGTTGATACAGCTGCTTAAGAATAAAGCAGTGCTTAAGAATAGGAGAGATTTTTTCATGTTAACTTAGCTTGTAAGGCTAAGTTATACAATTAATTTAATATTGCAGTAACCCAAAAATAAGTAGTTATGCTGAGGTACGAAGTGAACCATTTTTTACACTCATGATGCTTCGTGCCTCAGCATGATAAATAGGCTACGCTAAAGTAGCATCAACGGTAATCGTTGTGTTTAATAATTTAGAGATCGGGCAGTTTTTTTCTGCATCTGCTACCAATTCATCAAATTTTTCCTGTGTTAAATTAGGCACAGAAGCGGTTAAAGTTAAATGCGATTCAACAATTTCACCTTTTGATGGATCAAGGTTAATTTCACACTTGGTTTCCAATTTATCTGCTGTAAATCCTGCTTCAGTTAGGTTAGCAGATAATTTCATGGTAAAACAGCCTGCGTGTGCAGCAGCAATTAATTCTTCTGGATTTGTGCCAACACCTTCAGCAAAGCGAGAGTTAAAAGAATATTGAGTATTATTTAAAGTGGTACTTTGTGTAGTGATGTTACCATTACCTTCTTTAATAGAACCTTGCCATACGGCTGTTGCATTTCTTTTCATGATTGGATTTTATTTTTAGATTGTTTAACACCTAAAGATAAAAATATGTTTGTTTAAAGGTGGCAATTCTTTGTTAAGAAATTCCTGGATTAAAATCATTTGCAAATATTGTTTCAAAAAAAGAAGCTGCTTCAGAGAAACAGCTTCCATTGCATTACGATCTTTTTAGGTTATTTATCTGATTTTTAATTATAAAGGGTACAATACTGCGGTAGCCTGTTTATCCTTTGCTGATAAAACAGTTGCGCCGCTTCCACATTGTCCTCCGTTCATTAAAGATAATGCATCGGTTCCCCCAACCCCTGGAACATTAATGGTTGTAGATTGGTTGGTGTGTTTAAATGAAATGGTATGCCCAAATTCATGTGTTATGGTTCTTTGTCGCTGTGCAAAAGAATTGTTTTGGATCAGGTTCTGGTTAATCCAAACTGTATTGCCAGCTTTACCGTTAGAGGTTGATAAATAAGCTTGTCCACAGGTAGAACTTCCAATGGTATTGTCTACCTTAATTAGAATATCATAGATAGTACCTGTTGTAATTACAAATTTGATTTTAGAATTAGGCACCGTATTCCATTGGTTGATTGCAGAATTGATTTCGCTGATCATCCCGTTTATAGAAGGATCGATTTTAACACGGATATTACTGCTATTGGTTACAATATTTCCATTGTAATATTGCTCTGTTATCGGTTTTCCATTATCGGCAGAAACTTCCATGTTTTTGCTAAATACGATATCTCCGTCTACAACATAATTACCACCACTTTCTACAATCTGTGCATCTGTAAATCCAAGATTTTTGATGTAAGCAAGAACTTTTTGGTTTTGAACAGTTTCGTTTTCCTGATCTGTTGGTATCTCATTTTTCTTCGAGCATGAGATTACCATTACTGAGAGCAATGCAATCAGCATAGTTTTTGTTAATAGGTGTTTCATAGTTTAGGTTTTTGGTTTAGATCGTAATATGCTGCAATTGAGTATTACATGAATAAATATAACACAAAAAATACAAACATGTATTTTTAATGTATATTTTTTTTGTATTCTTAATTAGTATTACTAAATCTTACCTACTATCCTAATTCACCTCGTGTTTTAATCTATTACTTCTAATCGACTGGAAAAGCAATATACCTACACCAATCATGATCGAAATATCTGCAAAATTGAAAACACCTGTTTGGAAGAGGTAAAAATCCATATGCATAAAATCGGTAACCGATCCGTGTACAATCCGATCATATAGGTTGCCGATCCCCCCGCCAATCAGAAAACACAAAGCAATTTGCATACTCATTGGTAAATTGCGTTTGGCAAAGAGGAAATATAAGCCGTAGCCCAAAAATAGTAATGGCAAGCCTGTTAAAATAATGAGTCTGAAAATATAGGGCATGTTATCGCCAAGACTTAAAAATGCACCACTGTTTTCTACTTTGGTTAAAGTAAAACGGTCTTTTATAATGCTGATATGTTCGTAATCGCTAATCTCGTTACGCACAATTTTTTTAGAAATCTGATCGCAGCCAAAATTTAATGTGAGCAGTAATAATAAAACAGACCACCTAAGGCTTTTAAACTGTTGCATGTTTTTATAATTAGAAATTTACTAATGGGATTTTATTTCTTTACCCATTTTCTATAAGGAATAATCAAGGCTAAGACAACGGCTAAAGCACTCAATATTTTTGCAATAATATCACCGCTTTTCACATAAAAGGTAATCTCGTCGTTTAGGTTGATGTTGGCCTTTATTGCTGTCCTTGTCCACCATTCAGTGCTTTGTGTAATATCGCCACGTTGATTAATGAAACAGGAGATTCCAGTATTTGCAGAACGTGCAACATCACGATGGGTTTCAATTGCTCTCAGTTTGGCGTACATTTCGTGTTGATCTTTGCCGGAAGTATTTCCCCACCAGGCATCGTTGGTTATCACTGCAATAAATTGAGCACCATCTTTAACCGATTGGCCAATCCAATCGCCCCAAAGACTTTCGTAGCAGATTACCGGTGCAACTCCGATTCCACTTTGTGCATAAAGCACATCAGGTTTTTCTTGCCAGCCCCATCCACCAACAGCTCCGCCAAGTTGTGCGAAAACCCCATCTAAAAAGGAAAATACTTTCGGGAACGGCATTTTTTCTACCCCAGGTACCAGCTTGGATTTATGGTAAAAGCGAACATCGGCAGAATTTTCAATCTGCATGGCCGTATTGAAATGATCAACATAAAGGTTTGCCTGCTGGTCGTACTGTGCAGAAAGTGTTTTTTTGTCGGGATAGATTTTAATGCTTTCTATTCCGGTGATCAGTGTGCCGTTTTTATATTTACTGATGAAGTTTTGTAGGGTACTAAAGGTTGTCGTTTCGCGGATCCGATCTTCGTTGTCGTAACTTGGTATAGCCGTTTCCGGCCAGATAAAATATTCGGTGTTGGTTTGCCCGATCGAATCGGATAAATGTGTTAAGATTTTAACCTGCTCCAAAGGTGGGATATTCTCCAGCTTTTGATAAGGATCTATATTGGGCTGAACCACCACTACATTGCTTGGCGTTCCTTTTTGTTCTGCTGTAAAGTATTTGGCTAATGAAATGCTGATGGGAATAATTACCACCAAAGCCCAGATTCCTGCGGTTCTAAACCTTAAATAACCTGTTTGTGATTTAAATTTCTTGTAAGCTTCAAAAGCCAGGATATTGCTCACTAAAATCCACAGTGAACCTCCGTAAACACCAGTATAATCATACCATTGCGCCAGCTGATGCATTCCTGCTAAACCATTACCTAAAGTCATCCAAGGGAAAGCTAAATCCCAGGTTTGCTGCAAATATTCTAAAGCGATATAAAAGGCAATTAACCCAAGGTACGCGATCTTTTTATTTACATATTTGCCCAATCGATAGTATAACCAAAAAGCAAAAGTCATTAAAAGCGCACCTAATCCATAAGGAATTAAAGAAACGGGGAGGGCTACTGCCGGACCATTATACGCACTTATCGCATTGTACACCCAATAAATTGATGCTGTATTCCAAACTAGAAAAGTTAAACCTGCAGTCAAGAAAATTCTTTTTCCCTGCTTTTTTTCAGCATTGCCTGAAATGGAATTGAGCGCAATGAACAAAGGCACCAGGCCGATCAACAACAAAGGTGTGGTAAAAGGCATTGGTGGCCAGGCTAGCCAAAGCAAAAATGCACTTAAGAGGGCGAGGAGGTAAGTTTTTTTCTTGTTCATTTTAAGTGCTGGCGCAATATTGTCATCCTGAGCCTGTCGAAGGACTAATTAATTATTTGGCATTTCGACAGGCTCAACGTGACAATTCGAGGGGATTTAGTTTTACAAACTATCTAAAATATTTGCTTTTTTAGCTTCGTATTCTTCCTGGGTAATCAGGTGTTTATCGTACAAAGTTTTAAGCTTGCGTAATTTTAATGTGGTTTCATCTTCTGGCTCTTCTACAACTTCAGCGATCTGAATAACGGGTTGTACTGGCTCAGGAGTTGGTTCGTAAGCAGGGATTTCGGCAAGAGGCTGAGCATTTAGATTGATGGGAGAGGCAGTTGCACGGTTTTCTTCCAGTTTTTGCTGACGGAGCATTTCCTTATACTCATCCAATTGCTGGTTCGCAGCCTGATGTAATTTACGCGCCTGTACTTTTGGAATAAATTCGGTTACGATGTTTTCGCCATGTTGTGGTACACAGATAAATTTAGAACCAAAAAACTCTTCCTTAAACGAAACCTCTTTAATGCTTTTCCATGAAATATCTTTAAAGTTCATGGTTAAGCCTAAATTACCTGGCTCGCAATAAAAAATACGCTTGTTCGAAATTGCAATACTATCTGGTAACAAGTTTACCGCTGGTTTTTTCTGTACAGCTAAATATAAAAGTTCTTCGCCCGTAGTTAAAAGGTCGTTTAATTTTCCAATAACTTTTTCAACCGCTTTTGGGTCTTGTTCGTCACTCAGAAATCTATCTATGCTAATCATAATATTTTTAAATTGTTGTGTTGGTTCCGTTTTTGATGCTATTCTTCTGCATCTTCATATTTGTTTTTGCTTTTAATATTGGGTTTCCCCGCTATGCAAATTACAAATTCTCCTTTTAAAGTATTGTTTTCAAAATGTGATTTTATTTCCACTAAAGTTCCACGAACAGTTTCTTCGAACATCTTGGTGAGTTCTCTACTTACCGAAGCTTGCCTATCGGCACCCAAATACTGTGCAAATTCCTCTAAAGTTTTTAATAAACGGTGTGGGCTTTCATAAAGTATAATGGTGCGGTCTTCTTCTGCCAATTTTTTGAACTTTGTTTGTCTGCCTTTTTTAACCGGCAAAAAACCTTCAAAACAAAATGCATCTGCAGGTAGGCCTGAGTTAACCAAAGCGGGCACAAAAGCTGTTGCGCCAGGTAAACACTCTACTGCAATGTCATTTTTAATGGCCTCGCGAACCAGGAAAAAACCCGGATCGGAAATGGCAGGCGTTCCGGCATCTGATATTAAGGCAATTTTCTGCCCTTCATTTAAAAACTTAATAATTTCTGAAGTGGCCTTATGTTCATTATGCTGGTGGTGAGAAAAGACCCTTTTATCGATGCCAAAGTGTTTAAGCATCGGGGCACTCGTGCGGGTATCTTCCGCCAGGATTAAATCACATTCTTTTAATATACGGATTGCCCTAAAGGTCATATCCTCCAAATTGCCTATGGGCGTTGGTACGAGAAATAGTTTGCCATCCATATTTCAGTTTGCAGTTTACAGTTAACGGTTTACAGTTTTTTCCAAACTCCTTACCCCAAACTCCAAACTCTTGCTATCTTTGCTTAAAAAATTAAATAATGCTGCAAGTTAACTATATCCGCGAAAATAGAGAGAAAGTTTTAGAACGTTTAAGTATCCGTAATTTTAAACAACCAGAACTGGTAGATGAAATCATTAAAATTGATGAAGACCGCCGTTCTACACAAGTCTCACTAGATAACGAACTTGCATTTGTAAATTCTACTTCAAAACAAGTTGGTGAATTATTTAGACAAGGTAAAAGTGAGGAAGCAGCAGCATTATCAGCTGTAGCAACTGAAAAAAAAGAAAATATTAAGGCGCTAACTGAAAAGTTAAATGAGCTGGAAGCTGCCCAGCATAATTTAATTGTTCAGTTGCCAAATTTACYATACCATTTGGTAAAACAAGGATCTACGGCAGAAGAAAACGAGGTTGTTCTAACACATGGAGCGCCGGCTCTGCTACCAAGTAAAGCTTTGCCACACTGGGAATTGGCTGCGAAATATGATATTATCGATTTCGAGTTGGGTGTGAAAATTACGGGTGCTGGTTTTCCGGTTTATAAGGGAAAAGGTGCAAAGTTACAACGTGCTTTGATTAATTTCTTTTTAGATCATGCTACTGAAGCCGGTTATAAAGAAATGCAGGTACCTCATTTGGTTAATGCGGCCTCGGGTTTTGGTACGGGACAGTTGCCGGATAAAGAAGGACAGATGTATCATTCAACTGTTGATGATTTATATTTAATTCCAACAGCCGAAGTTCCGGTAACCAATTTATACCGTGATGTAATTGTTAAGGAAGAAGATCTTCCAATTAAAAATACCGCTTATACGCCTTGTTTCCGTAGAGAAGCGGGCTCATATGGTGCACATGTACGTGGTTTAAACCGTTTACATCAGTTTGATAAGGTTGAAGTAGTTCAGATTACACATCCTGATAAATCTTACGAAACCTTAGAAGATATGAGCCAATATGTTCAGTCTTTATTAAAGGAGCTGGGATTACATTACCGCGTATTGCGTTTATGCGGTGGCGATATGGGCTTTACTTCTGCCATGACTTATGATATGGAGGTTTGGAGTGCCGCCCAGGAGCGCTGGTTAGAAGTTTCTTCTGTATCAAATTTCGAAACTTATCAAAGTAACCGTTTAAAATTACGCTTTAAAGGAAAAGAAGGAAAGGCACAACTGGCTCACTCATTAAACGGAAGCGCATTGGCTTTACCACGTATTGTGGCATCTATTTTAGAAAACTACCAAACCGAAAACGGAATTAAAATTCCGGAGGCTTTAGTGAAATATACCGGTTTTGATATTATTGATTAGTCAGGGAAACTAATGAAGTTTCAATGGGCTTGTGCGCAGTGAACTTCGTTAGTTTTGCTTAGGCCGCCGCGGAGACTTGCGAAGTTCTCTTTCGCGCAAGACTGAGTAAACTTCACAAGACGAGCATAAAAAAAGCTTTGCAGTAATGCAAAGCTTTTTGTTTTTATATAGATAGATGTAATGCTGTATTGATTATAAAATCAAGATCAACAATAAAATGATGATAATGATTGCACCAACTGAAAGATAAACACCTCCAGAAACTGCGCGGGCCTGACCTTTTAATTCTCTTAACTCGCTACGTAAAGCTTTACGTTCTGCTCTTGTTAAGTTCGATTTATCCATGTCTCTGATCTCTTCAACACGGGTTTTAATTCTTTCCAGTTTCACTGCTTGTTCTGCAGTTAATTCTGTTGGGTTTTTCGCAGGTTTATCAGCTGCCTGAGCTGAATTAAAACTAATGCCTAGAGAGAAAACCAAGGCTAACGTGTAGATGAATTTTTTCATAATATCTAATTTTTTAGTGTTCGACCTCTACGTAACAAAAAACCTACCAAAATGTTCTGGTAGGTTTTAAAAAGCATTGATTTAACGGTTAAAAGTCTTATTTGATCTCGAAAATGGCGTTTACTGTGAAATTCAGCTTAATTTTTTTAAAATCAATTTCAGGAGCGCCAGCGGCATCAGCCATTTCAGCTTTCATCGCGTAATTTCTATAAACAGGTTGTATTACATTGTCTCCACCATCTTGTATCTCAATTACACCACCTAATTTATCGCCTAAAGCCTCAACCATATAAGCTGCTTTCTCTTTTGCTGCCAATAAAGCTTTAATTTTAAGCTCTTTTTTTAAGGTTTCAATTTTAGAATAATCGTAGCTTTCAATATTCGTATTGGCGATTCCTTTGGCATCTATCGACTCTAATATTGCATTAAACTTGTTCAGATCGCTAACTTTTAAGCGGTATTGTTTGCTGGCTAAGAAATCAGGGTTTTTCTTTTTTTCTGTAGCATAGTTCCAGCTGCTTAAATTGCTGATGGTTAAATTTTCTTTTGCAATGCCTGCTTTTTGTACTGCTGCAAATAATTGTTTCTCTAACTCGGTAATGTCTACTTTTTTCTTTCCGTTTAAGTATTCTTTAAGTGAAATACCGATATAAATAATATCTGGTGTTACTTCTGTTTCTGCGGTTCCGCTAACGTTAATTTTTCTACGTAAATCTACTTGTTGAGCCATCGCTGATGATAATCCTAAAAATGCAACCAGTGCAAGTGCTATTAACTTTTTCATATATATTTTTCTTTGTGTGTACTGTAATGATGTAAACCGTGCACAAATTCCACACCGAGATTATCATTTTTTTATTTTTTTTTGGAAATGAGCGTCAGTATTTCAGGGCAAAACCTGTCCCGCTATACACTTTAGCCCCGAAGAAAAATTGGGGGCTGCCGTTGTTATCGGGTTTATTAACAAAAGATTATGCTACTATCGAAAAAATCTATCAAGGGTAAGCAATTGCGACTACAGTAATTTTTAAGCTGAAAAATATTGTTCTTTTTATCATGTAAATATTCATCCGTGTATCTTATCCATTAAAAAAAGCTACTGTTCTAGCCACCTAAACCCGACAAAGCGGATAGCCCGGAATGAAGCGCAGCGAAATGAGGAAAATAGCGATGGCGGGACCGAATTGGCCAATGCACATTGAAACCTGATTTTCTAAAATAAATAGAAAGAGAGTAAAATTATGCGCAAGGTTTTATGCTTAAATAGACGGAATTATAAATGGTTATAAAACCTAGCGCAGCAGAGTTTTCTGCAGAATTTTAATCATGTTTTGCAATTAGGAATTGCAAAAAGAATTGAATTGTGGTTGTTAAACCTTTGATACTTTAACAGCAGTTGGTCCTTTTTGACCCATTTCTACTTCGAACGTAACTTTATCACCTTCTTTAATCTGGGTGATTAAACCGTTTGCGTGAACAAAAATACTGTCTTGTGTTTCAGTGTTTTTAATAAAACCGTAACCTTTACTGTCGTTAAAGAAAGTAACTGTTCCTTTTTTAACAGGATTTTCATCGATGATGTCCTCTTGTCTTGAAATACCGATCTGAATATCTTCTGTATTAATTACTTTCTTTTTCTTCGGATCTGGTGGAGTAGAAGAGATGTTTCCGTTTTCATCAACATAAGCCATCATATCTTCAAGCGCTAAACCTTTTTTTGCATTAGCCTGGCGCTCTTCTTTTTTCTCTTGTTTGTCTTTTTGTTTTTTTAATCGTTTTTTTTCGTTCTCTTTTTTACTGTATGTTGCCTGAGATTTAGCCATATTTTATTTAATTGTTTTGTTTTGAAAGGTGAGTGGAATGGAGAATTATACAAAGATAACAATACTAAAGCATAAACACGATTTTATTCGGTTATGCTCTTGTCATTTGGGAATGTATAGTATAAAGGAATTTGCCACGGAAGCACAGATTTACACGGAATTAAGATCTATTCCTTAGCGTTGTGTATCTTTTGAGGCAATTGTCTTTTCTTTTTACCACAGATGAAGTGGATGAACACGGATAAGGAGGACATAGTATCTGTGTTGATCTGTGAAAATCAGTGGTTAAAACCTGCTATTAATTAGCTGCTTATGCATTGCAGTTGCAAATCTCGGTCATCTTCGTTACAAACGAGGACGATTGAATGTTTATACCTTTTCCGTGGTTTCAGTGTTTCCGTGGCAGACTCTTTCTGTAAAAATTAGTGGTTAAAGCTTTAAGATGGTTTATTCACCCACTTATCTTTATCGATCTGATAAACAAAATTCCATTTTAAGGGCTCACCATAATAGGCTACTTCTAATTCGGCGATTTTAAGGGCTCCTAATTTTTCTGTCGCTTTTTGTGAACGGAAATTAGTAGCACCAATATGTAAGATTACTTTATCTACAAATTGAAAAGCATAATCAAACATTAAAGTTTTTAAAGCCTTATTATGCCCCTTTCCCCAAAACTCGCGGGCAATAAAAGTATAGCCAACGGCGACAGAATGTTCTGTTTCATCCAATTCGTAGTATCTGGAACTGCCCACAACTTTATTGGTTTCTTTTTCATAAACGATAAAAGCACCCATCGATTCTATTGCGCCTTTAAAGAAATTTTCGAAAACCTCTCTTTTATAGCGGTCTTTATTAGGGTGCTGTTCCCAGATCAAAGGCTACTGCAAAAAGGGCTTCAAAATCCTCTTCTTTTAGGGGAACAACTTTAATTAAATCGTTTGCTAATGTAGGGTGTAAATCGAAATTCATGTAGGTTGGGTATAAAAACGGCTGGCTATAGGGCCAGCCGTTTATAATTTATTGTTTGAGACCCTGAAACAAGTTCAGGGTGACGAATCTAAGTAGTTAGTTTACCAAACCTTCAATTTCTACTACTTCCTGGGCATCTTTTTGATAATCAACTTTATCAATTTCGAAACCGAATAAGCTTAAGAAATCAGATCTGTAACCTGGTAAATCACCTATTGCAGGTAAAGTTTCGGTTGTTGCTTCTTTCCAAAGTTCTGCAACTTTAGCCTGGATATCTTCACGCATTTCCCAATCGTCGATTCTGATTCTTCCTTTTTCATCAACAGGGATAGGATTTCCGGTATATAAGCGATCAGCATATAAACGTTGGATCTGCTCAATTGTACCCTCGTGGATGCCTTCAGCTTTCATTACTTTATACAACAATGAAATATATAAGGGGATCACCGGAATAGCAGAGCTTGCCTGCGTTACCAATGCTTTATTAACTGATACATAAGCTTTTCCATCAATATCTTTTAATTTATCACTAATTTTAAAAGCAGTAGCTTCTAAATCATCTTTAGCCCTTCCAATAGTTCCTTTGCGGTATACAGGCTCAGTTAAAGCTGGGCCGATATACGAATAAGCTACTGTTGTTGCACCATTGGCAAGTAGGTTTTCTGCTTTTAAGGCATCAATCCACATGGCCCAATCTTCCCCACCCATTACAGCAACGGTATTGGCAATATCTTCTTCGGTAGCGGGCTCGATAGAAATTTCGGTCACATTACCAGTGTGGAAATCGACGGTTTTATTAGTATAAGTTCCACCGATAGGCTTTAAGGTAGAGCGGTGAAGCACTTCTGTATCCGGATGTTTCCTAACTGGCGATGCCAGGCTATAAATGACTAAATCAACCTGACCCAGATCAGCCTTGATCAGTTCAATTGTTTTTTCTTTAATTTCTTTAGAAAATGCATCGCCATTAATGCTTTTTGCATATAAACCGGCAGCATGGGCTTCTTTTTCAAAAGCTGCACTATTGTACCAGCCTGGTGATGCAGTTTTGCCTTCAGAAGGTGCTTTTTCGAAAAATACGCCAATTGTAGAAGCGTCAGAACCATAAGCAGCAGCAATACGCGAAGCTAAACCGAAACCGGTTGATGCGCCAATTACCAATACTTTTTTAGGACCATCTATAGCTCCTTTAGATTTTACATATTCAATTTGATTCTTTACGTTTTGTGCGCAACCATCAGGGTGTGCGGTTAAACAAATAAAGCCCCTCATTCTAGGTTCGATAATCATTTTTGTTCTATTTTACGTTTTGTAATGTTAAAATAAGCGCAATTTTTAAGGGTATTGAAAATACCGTAATGCCCAAATCTTTAACGAAGATAAATTTTTAATCGCTTAACGTTAAATGAAATTTTAATAATGAGCGTATTTAACTGCAAAGCGCGCAAAGTGTTTCGCAAAGAAACGCAAAGGTGGTTATGTTTTTTACCATAGAGGACATTGAGCTATACACAGAGAAACACAGTGTTTTTTGATTTTAACCACAAGGGCGCTAAGCATACAAAGCTAGAGCCACAGTTTTGGTAAATTGTATAATGGGCTTCAAACTCTGGATTTGAACTTTAGACCTCCGACGCCTGACTTTCTAACTAATTAACAACTCTTTTTTCACTTTACTGTTTTTCTTTTAATTTAGCGGCACACAGATAAAACCGGTTTATCTCTTCTTATGAAAAAAATAGTATTGTCTGCCGTGGTGCTCATCATCATGGCTTCTGGAAAGCTTTATGCACAAACCCAACATCAAAATTCAGGTTGGTTTATGTTTTTAAATAACACCAAATTTAATGATAAATGGGGGCTTCAATTCGATGTTCAACTGCGTTCGGCTGATGATTGGGGATATTTGAGAAATACCCTCGTGCGCCCGGCGTTACAATATTTCATTAATAACCAGCACAATGTGGCCCTGGGCTATTTATGGCAAACTACACAATCGCAATCGATAGTAGCTGGTAATTCATTTTTACATGAGAACCGTATTTTTGAACAATATATTTTTAGCCATAAGCTAAAATCGATCTTTGCCAGCCATAGGCTAAGGCTTGAGCAACGCTTTATTGGCCGCCCGGATGGAGATGTTTTTTCACAACGTTTCCGTTATTTCGTGAGGTTGATCCAGCCTCTGCAAAAAACTCAACCAACGTTTACAAAAGGGCCATTTGTGGCTTTGCAGAACGAAGTATTTTTGAATATTCAGAATAAGGATAAAATTAACAATAGTGTTTTCGACCAGAACAGGTTATATCTCGCTGCAGGTTATCGTTTTTCGAAGCAGTTTGATCTGGAAGCTGGGTATATGAACCAAATTACAAATGGCATTTCGAACAATACGGTTAATAATATTATTCAGTTGGCCGTTTACACCAGGTTTTAATGTTTTAAAGTCATTTTTTGTACAGCAACTCTTACAAAATGTTAAAGCTGTTGTAATTGACTGGTCTTTTTGCTCAATTTGCCGCGTGAAAAAAATTACCATTCTATTTTTAGCACTCTTGTTTGGCAAGCGAATGCAAGCACAAGAGATTAAAGCCTCTTCAAGCAGTAATACACCTACTTCTAAAAGTTTATTCAACCCTGAGCATAAAAGGAATTTTTCCCGTAAAGGTGATTTCTTTTTTCACTGGGGATACAACAGCTCGTGGTATGGGAAAAGTGATATCAGGTTTCAAGGCCCGAACTACGATTTTACTTTAAAAGATGTAATTGCACATGATAGACAATCTAAATTGAGCTGGGCTTATTTAAACCCTGGACTTATCACCGTACCGCAATACAATATCCGTGCGGGTTATTTTATCAAAGATAACTACAGTATCTCAATCGGTTGGGACCACATGAAATATGTAATGGACATCCCACAAACAGTAGCGATTACTGGTCACATCGGGCCAAATATTTCTCCAACCAATACACCTACAGGTAATTTGGCAGGTGATTATAACGGACAAAGCATTAATGTTAAAGAGAGCATGTTAACCTACGAGCATACTGATGGTTTTAATTACGCAAATATCGAAATTGAGCGTTATGATGATATTTGGGTGGCTCCGGGCGGCAATACTTCCTTAACCTTAGAAACCGGTTTAGGTGGTGGCATGATGGTTCCGCGTTCAGATGTACGTTTGTTCGGACAGGGCAGAAATAACCACTTCAGTATTTCGGGTTACGGTGTTTCTGCAAAAGTTGGACTTAAGTTTTATGTTTGGAAAAACGTTTACCTACAAAATACCACAAAGTTCGGCGCTACCAATTTAACCAATGTGCATACCACTGGCTGGGATGAGTACGATAAGGCCAGTCAGAAGATTAACTACATTGAAAATATGTGGCTGATCGGGGTTCAGTTTTAAAAGATATGGAAGGAGGCTTAAGCCTCTTTTTTTGTTTTATACGAAATTATTTCTTCTTCCTTTCTTTAATTAACCCTGTAATTTCTAGAATCCATTTAAAAGGAATATCTGCAATGACGTTGTGGATTAAATGTTAGATGGATGAATGGAGATTCGTTGGCTAACATGACCAGCATGTGCAAGTTATAAACTTGTTTCGACAGTCATTTCTTTCTTATATACCCGCTTTTTTGTTGCAGGTTTTTCGAGTGTAAACCGAAATATCAAACCTAAAATAAAACCACTAATAAGTCCTCCGATGTGGGCAGCATTATCAATATTACCAGTCAAACCATAGAGCAGGTTATATCCAATAAAAATCAAGGTTCCGATTAAAAAGGACTTGGTGAAGTTTTCGTCGTAAAATTTTGAAACCAGTAAGGCAAGGAATATCCCCGATAAACCGAAAATTGCCCCAGAGGCGCCAACACTAACTATTGATGGGTTCCACCATATGCTTACTAAACTGGCCGTTATTCCGATGAATAAGTAAGAAAGCAGAAATCTGATTTTGCCCAAGCGCATTTCGAGTGTAAGACCAAAAAAAATAAGGCCAATCATATTTGTAGTTATATGGATGATGCCTCCATGTAAGAAGGTATTGGTGGTTAATCTCCACCATTGTCCGTTTTTTACAAATGGGCCAAAATCTGCACCCCAGGTTAACAGGTCGGTMGCGGCAAAATTCATGAAACCGAGACCACTAAACATCATTGTTAAAAAGAGTGCAATGTTTATGAAAACTAGAATAGGCGTTATATAAAAGCCATTTTTTGGTTTTAAGAAACGTAGGAATTCAATTAAGTCATCATTTTTTATGGGTGTCCCGCTTTCAAATTTTTTGAGGGCAGGGYGATCAATTTTGGGTATCAGCACCATGATCAGCCAAATAACTGATGAAATACCAAAAGATATAAAGATCCAGTCTGATTCATTACCCAATCGATCTTCAAAAGGTTCTTTTTGGGCAATGAGTATTGGTGCAGTACTCCGGTCATATTTAATACAATGCAATATTGCATCTTTGTAACCATCTTTATCGCTATTGTTTCCAATTTGCTCCAGATATCTGAACTCGTCGAAGTTATTGTGCGCCACATCATATTGACTGATGGATAGTAATGTTTCGTAGTTTTCTTGTTTTTCTTTTGGCGTGAGCCTGTTGCTGATGTTTTTAGAATATTTGACGCCCAGGAATGCCTTACACCGGTCGCTTTCTGCATCTGTATCGATAATCGGGAGGACAACGAAAACATAAATGCCGAAATTCTCATTGTTTCTTCCACCAACTTCAACAAAGGTATTTACGCCGATATTAATTTTGTCGACACTAAATTTTTTCAGCGTATAATACTTCGATGGCTTGTGCTGATCGATTTCATTTATGCTAAATAATTGGGTGAGTTTTCCTGTAGCTTTTGGAAGGTAATTTTGTGCGATTATGTTTGGAATAGATAAGGCAATTAAAATGATTATGAAATAAAAATCAGGTAGCTTGTCCCTATTCGACTTTAGATTTAAAATACGGATTCTTCGTCTAAAAAAGAGCAAAGTTACAAGCAACGATACTACAGCTGGTCCTGCAAATTGAATTATAGTATCATTGAGAGAGAAAAGTTCTAGTTTGATTACGAGTAGCCAATGTAGAAAAGTATAGCCTACACATATTGATATAGAAATTAGCAGGAATGGGATAAACAGTATGTTTAGTTTTTTTATAGTTAAATCGCGTTGCATTTCTATAAAATCGAGGCCGTTAGTTTGCTCAATAATAAGATAAATCTTTCAATTTAAATAACTGTTTATTGCTGATACTAAAATTTATCTAAGCTGTTCGCTTTTTGATTATTGTTAAGTAGCTTTTAGCAGCATCTTCTGCTTTTTGGTTATACTTAATGTCTTTATCAAACAGATCAATTCTCAGGTTTTTATAAAGCACTATCGCATTTTCTAACGCAGTAATTAAAGATGTTTTATTGTATTCGGCAACAGTACCTTTAAGTAAGCTAAAATCTTCGGCAGGAAGCTGCGATTCTACTTTACGCACACCTCGTGGTAGGTTGTTGTTTTTGATGTGCAGTAGAGGGCCAAACACGATCATTCTTAAAAAGCCGAAGAAATCTAGCGCTTCCAGATACTCACCTCTGCCGATTTTTAAGAGGGCATAATGCATCCAGGTCCAAAAGCGGTCTTCAATCCATTGGTAATCTGGTGAAGGGAATTTAGCTTCAGTTTGATCAAGAACTTGCTGTAATTGATTGTCTCTGTCGATTAATAGCATAGGGTTTTCTACTCTTGAAGCAAATTCATCAAGGGTTAA
The DNA here is from genome assembly GCF_056398925.1 of Pedobacter sp. 01T416_2. NCBI lineage: Bacteria > Pseudomonadati > Bacteroidota > Sphingobacteriia > Sphingobacteriales > Sphingobacteriaceae > Pedobacter > Pedobacter sp. 01T416_2. The sequence goes on along the minus strand of NZ_JBFTQI010000033.1, from coordinate 65 downwards.
AAACTTAATGTCAACATGTAACAATGGCTTGTCGTAAAGGCAGATCAATACGCGGGGTTCGCCAA
>NZ_JBFTQI010000032.1:0-16278 GCF_056398925.1 Pedobacter sp. 01T416_2 | reverse complement strand
GGCTGGTACAGGTTTTTACAGTTTTAGATAAAGAAAAAAACAACAGATAAAAGGCAATTTAAAAGAGAAAATAAAAAAACACAACAAACTGATATTAAAAAACTTACATTGATTTAAACTACTTTAAGTATATTTAGTAGAACATTTAGAATTTCAAAAATTTTCATCCTTGTAACAGTTAAGTTTTACCTTAAACCAATCTTGTTATGACTAGTAAATTCGGTTTTACCAAAATGGATATTAATGAATTTGAAACGTGGATTTCAAATTTAAGAGTTGCCCGAACCATCATACACATTCAGGAGCATCATACCTGGAGTCCGAGCTACATCAATTTTAAGGGTAATAATCACTTTGATTTGCAGCAAGGAATGAAAAATTACCACGTTAGTCATAATGGTTGGATGGATATCGGGCAACATTTTACTACTTTTCCCGATGGTACAATTTTAACCGGTAGAAACCTTGAAAATACACCTGCTTGCATTTTAGGTTTTAACAGCCACGCCATTTGTATTGAAAATCTTGGGGACTTCGATACAGGAAAGGATTTAATGACCGCTGAACACAAAAATACTATTGTAAGGATAACGGCAGCACTGTGTAAAAAATTCGGTATCACAGTTAACAGCGATAACGTAGTTTATCACCATTGGTTTAATTTAACGACCGGAGTAAGAAATAATGGAACGGGCAACAATAAAACCTGCCCGGGCACTAATTTTTTTGGCGGTAACAAGGTTGAAAATTGCAATCAAGATTTCCTACCACTGGTAAGTGCAGCTTTAAATGGTGTCGTTCCACAACCTGCGCAGAATATTATAAAATATGTTGCAGTTACCGCCGATAGCTTAAACATTAGGGAAGACGCGAATGCCCAAAGTAAAAAAGTTACCGGAGTTGAGCCAGCAACCTTAGGGGCTATTCTCCGCGTATACGGAGAGAAAAATGGCTGGTATAAAATATCAGCATCGCAACAACATTGGGTAAATGGAAGTTTCACCAAAAACGTAACCAGGGCAACAGTAAATGCCACTACCCTAAATGTAAGAAGCGGGCCAGGCACCAATTTTCCGAAAGTTTCTGCACTTACAAAAAATCAGGAGGTTTTTATCGTTGAAGAAAGTAATGGCTGGTGTAAAATAAGTAACGATAATAAATGGGTGAAGAAGGAATTTTTAAATTAATTATTTAGCTATTGAAAACTTTCTTTCCACTCGCCAAAAGCTTTTCTTAATTTAGTAGTAGCCAAAAAACTTTGTATTGGATCTTCTATTTTACCAACACCTTGTTCATCAATAAAATTATACAGCGCATTATAATCCGGATAGTCTGTATGAAATCTTTGCAATTCCTTTTCGAGGTAATTTTTATCAAAACGTTTTAATGCCTGCTTTTCTGTTTGCCCCATCCGTTTTGCAAAATCCAAGAAAGTTAAGCACTGATATATTAAACCTGTACCATAATACAACAGTGCCAAAAAAGTTTCAAAATCCTTGGCTGCAATATCAAAAGGAACACCTTCAGAACTTATTAAAACAACGGGCAAGGCATTTTCATGCTTCCAGATCGCCCAGGCAGAGCCATTATTTGATTCTGTGAAAACCTCCAAATCGTTCTTATCATAATTGGCTATTAATTTAGTTAATATGCTATTGTCTGCACGCTCCAAATCAACTAAAAAGCCCTGTTGATTGTCCAAAAAAGCTTGAAATTTACTTACAAGATTTTCCATACTTATGTTTTATATCGATCTAAATTTTGAGCTAACATAGCTTGTTCACCTTGTAAAATACGCGTTTTTAATTCGTTATATAAATCGGTTTTATCGGTACCTGTAAAACCTACCTCACCCAAATCTTTCCAGTTATCGTGGCTTTCTGCCTGATTAACCACTCCCCTCATTGCCTGAACATCTGCACCCAATTCTTTTTTCAATAGATCTACATTATCCGACCGTTTTTGTTTAGGAGTTTTAGTTTTATCGTGCCTTATGGTATCAACAGCAGCCGTAAAGGCTTTCAAAATCGGATTACTTTTATGTCCAAAAGTTCTACCAGCTTCATGCCTATATTTGTGTAAATTGATTACATAGGCTGAAGGTGCATGGCTGCCGTCTAAAACATCTTTTATCGGATTACTTGGCGGGAAATAAGGTTGCGCCGCCGAATAAATGAGTGCCGCCGCCTGAGGTTGGTGATCGCCTGTCATTTGATCTCCTTTTGGTATTGGTACACTTCCATAGGTGCCAGCCAAACCTTCTAAGGCATAACGATCTCGAGCATCTGATAAATTTTCTCTTCCTATTAACGACCTTAAAATAGTAGTTAAAGCGATAGAGTTTGTCCAAAAATCATTAGCGTATTTTTCCAAATCTGCTTGTTTACTTGGATCTATTGCTCTACCCGTATTGTCATCAACTTTAATGGTATTTAATTTTTGCAGATTTGGTGCTACGCCCGTACGGTATAAATTTTGTGCGGTAACGGCCTGAATATGTTTTGGATCTGTATCAGAAGTTGTATCAATAATATCCTGTAAAAATTTCTCTATAGTAATTGGCTCACTGGCCATCATTTCTATCCGATTCCCTTCGGCACCCCTTATAAAGACTAAATGATGCTCATTATTTACATCATCAAAAGGTTCGGTTCTATCATACCAGGTATCATCGTTATAGCCGAATGGGGAATCGCAAGTTGGCGAAAACACGGATAACGCAGCGGTGGTGTAGGTTCCAACCGGAATTACGGTATGGTTTCTGTAATGGTAATATGGGTACATTACACCATGCACCACCGACATTCTTGGTCTGACAGTAAAATTGCCACGGTCAATGTAAGTATCTGCTACCGAATCAGGCAAAGTTGAGATATATTTTAAATCATCAGGCACACCCGTTGCGGCCTGTGCCTCAGCCTGGCAATCTGTTTTATAATCTGTCCAGCGCTCACCTCCTGCAGCAAAATCGCCTGATGGTGGGCTAACGCTATAGTGGTAAAAATCTAGACCTACCTCATTATTTGGGCCTACTCCAGGTCCTGCCGAAGGCAATGGTTTTGCAAATGTGGCAAAGTACATTTTCCCATCGTAAGGTGGCAAGCCAAATGCCCACGCCGGGCAATTTCCGGCCAGGTTATTACAAGCACATTCAATATTTGCGGCCATGTGCCAAGGTAAAATCATGGCCCAGTTACCGGTTTCCCCTTTAACATCAGCAGCCCAATCAAAACCGGCATCGTGTTCTCTGCAGCCATCATGTGTATTGCAATCCTGAAAATCATCATATTGCCAGAAAGTTCCGGTAGCGGGATCAAAAATTGTTATGGTACCCAAATGTTCGCAGGTATCACAATTTACCCCACAAGCACCTCTGCATTCAGCCTTGCTGGCAGTTCCTGGCACTTTTTGATAAGCTTCTATCGGTCCTGCCAATCTCGGCCCAGGACCAAAAGAGCCACTTCCAGGAGCACCGGTTGCATTCCAATCCCAGCTACCACCATTTTGAGATGGCAGGTAACCTAAAGTGCTTAAAATGGCACATAAGCCACTTATAAGTGGGCAATCATCTGTAAAGCCCTGGCTACGATCAATAGCCAATGCGGCATTGTCAAAAGGAATTCCCGTAATTGTTGGCGTAGCCACACTTACCCCCGTAATGCCATGACCAGGCACACCGCTAATGCTACCCGATAAACCAAGTGAGGCTGCTGCATCACCATGCCATTCGTATGGTTGCCAGTAAATCCGGCAAAGATTAAAACCAAGCACGCTCAGTTGAGCATAAGCTCCAGCAAATAGATCGGCAGCAATTCCAAAATCCAGATCTATATCAGGACTGGCCGTAATGGTACCTCCACCATATGATAATGAGCCACCAATGTGTGTGGTTTGCATGCCAATAGCCCTAACAAATACAGCTGGGCCACCTTCGGCACTTAAGAGCGGAATACTTACTGGTACGGGCACAGGACCAACTGGTATAATGCCGCTTAAGCTAAGCTCGCCTTTTATTCCACCCCGTAATTCTGCACCTAATGATAAAGCGCTTGTAATGCTAATACCACCGCTAATACTGTAGTTGCTGGTTAAAGGATTGATTAAAATATGTGTCGGGTCAAAACAAATTGGCCCTATCTGTACCTGAACTTCTGGTGTAATACTACCCGTAAGCCCTACTTCGCCCGAAATGAAAACATCTGGAGCGATTGGCATGGCAAAAATTGGGATCATAAAATCCTGGTCCATAGCATCTAACGTAAACTGCTGACTATGGCCATCCAACGGACAACCTCCAGGAATATCGATTTCTAAACCACTGGTGGTTATCCTTACATCCACACCTAAAGCATCGGCCAATGCCTGTGCCGCCTGTCCCGCTTGGGTTGCAAGCCAATCTACTGCATCTACACCTGCATCGTAAACGGCACCTGCCGCATCAGATACAGCTCCACCTACAGCACTTGCGRCATCTCCAACAGCACCAGCCGCATCACTCAATCCTTCACCTACAGTATCAACTCCTCCAGCTACATCATTGGCAAACTCATCCCAGCTATATCTTTGTATTTCTGGGGATGCCCCTTGCTGCATGGTATGCGTTAACTCATGTGCCAACAAAAATTTTCCGCTCTGCGAATTTGGGTTATACTCGCCTTTATTAAAATAAATATTATTGCCAACTGTGAATGCCCTGGCATTAATGCTATCGTTCATTTTAGCAGCGTGGGAAGTATCATGAATCCTTACTCCCGAAAAATCGCCTCCCATTTTACTGCCCAAATCGCGACTAACATGCCCAGGCAAAGTAGTTCCACCACCCCTTGTAGCGGCAATACCAGATTGCACACTTGATGGTGCACTGCCTCCAGCAGCAGAAGCCGATTCCGATTTGGCTTGCAATACTTCTGGTTGATCTATTTCTTTAAGTACTTCGGCTTTACGGGATAATTTTTCTTCATTTTCGCAGCTGGCGCATTTACGCTGTAATTTAGGTTCATCAATCTCTTGTTCTTTACGCGATGCTTGCTCCTCATGTTCGCAACTGGCACATTTACGTTGCAACTTAGGTGGCGCTATTGCTTTAGGCTTTTCCTTTCTCGATACTTTCTTTTCGTTTTCACAACTGGCACACTTGCGTTGTATTGAAGGTCTGGCAAGGGTTCTCATCACTGCCGTTTCTTTACGCGATACTTTTTTCTCCTGTTCACAGCTAGAACATTTACGTTGCACACTCATCCCTGAAGTAGCCGTACCAAAACCCGACATTGCAAAACCTGTATTAGACGGCATTCGCATCACCCTTTCGGCCACTTGATCAGCCTCTTTCTCTTGTGGATCGTTTACGGCACCCACTTTTAGTTTAGCCTGAACACAACCAGTCCCAGGCCTGCTATGTGTAACAGACTTAGCTTGAGAATTTCCATATGCCAATGCAGTACTCATTGTTACAATGTTCGTCCTGATTTCTTTAATTCACGTTTAATGCCTTCTATAATATCTTTTTGCCTTATTTCTTTGCCTCCATCTTTAAGCATCTGCATGGTTGCATACTGCACCACATTAATGATTACGCCTCCTGTAAGTTCGAATTTTTGGGCAATTTCATTTAAATTTACTTTTTCTTCCAGCTTGGTAAACGGAGAAAACCCTTGCTCCCAAAGGATAGCCCGCTGATTTACCTGAGGCATAGGGAATTCTATAACAGATTGAAATCGGCGTAAAAATGCCTGATCGATATTCTGTTTAAAATTACTGGCCAGTATTACCAAACCATTATGATCCTCGATCCTTTGCAACAAATAGCTTGTTTCTTGGTTGGCATACTTATCTCTGGCATCACTTACATTTGTACGTTTTCCAAAAAGGGCATCTGCTTCATCAAAAAATAGTATCCATCCCTGATTTTCAGCTGCATCAAAAACCTTTGCCAAGTTTTTACCTGTTTCGCCAATGTATTTACTAACCACTCTACTTAAATCGATGCGGTAAACGGGTAAATTGTGTTTTTTACCCAAAACGGCTGCAGCTAATGATTTTCCTGTTCCGGCCTGTCCGTAAAAAAGCGTTCTAAAACCTGGCTTTAATTTATGTTTCAAACCCAAATCATTCATCATGGTAACGTTGTGTGTTAACCAGGAATTTAACAATTCTAAATGTTCTATAGTGTGCTCAGGTAAAACCAAATCACTATATTCCATATTGGTTTCGATTAAATGAGCTGGAAAATCGACCGAGAAACGGGGTTTACTCCTTTCACCAGTAGTAAACTCTTCGAACCAGTTTTTATTAATGTGTAAGGGAATGCTCGAAATGGGCTCGCCTGGCGGAAGTGGCTCGTATTCCAAAACATTTAAAGCAAAAAGTGGGTTTCTGGCATCAAATAGTTTTAATAAATCAAAGCGCAACATTAAGTTATCAGATGCCAATAAAAACAAAAATGTTTCTGCCGTAGGTAAAAAGCCACTGAATACATTTCCCTTTTTACCTCCAAATTCGGTAAATATCTGTCCGGTTTGTGGATTAGTAACCAAAAATATATCTAAACATTGGGGTTTTATCTGACTCACCATTGCCAAAAAAAGCAAAAACCGATCAGCAAACTTAAGTTGGTGCTGAGTTAAAAACCTGGTGTAAGTAGAATCAAAACCGCTTAAATCTGGCGGTTGTACAGTAAAAATGCTTGTACCTGTAGCAACACTACCTGCATTTATTGCACTACGTAACTGCAGCACTTTTTCAAACCAGTTTAACTCGGCCAAAAGTGCATCTGCGTTTCCCCGCAAAAGCGTGGTGTTTACCAGTTCAGATTTATCAAATAATTGTTCCATGGTAAGCGTATTATGGATAATGACCAGGGTAAAGTGTCTAACAAAACATCCAATCCTTTTCTTTCTACATGTAAATTATAATTGCCCTCCCGAAAAATTAAACTTCCATTCCGCATTAAAAATGTTTGGGTTAATCCTTCTATCGAAGTGGAACCTAATTTTGTCCAATGTTTGATCACCGTTGCTTTTAATTCGGTACTCTGCTTTAATTCTTCTTCAGTGAATGCGATCTCGTTGAGCTTGATTACCACTTCCGGATCTGCCCCACACAATATTTTATTAAAAATTAACCTGCTTTCATCTTCAGGCATTTCGTTATAAACCAAATAATGCAAATACACTATTGCCTTGTGTCTACACGTTTCATCAATAAACTGATTGGCATTAAGCAATTGCAAAACATTAAACAAATTTTTAAAATATGGATACAAAATAATCAGACCTGCATTTTCGATTAGGATAGATGCATTATCCAGTACTTTAGTTTGCTTTACTTTCACCGTTTTACTTACTTCCTCTTCTCTGATTAATTCAGGTTTGGGCAATCCTTTACTGCTTGTAATGGCTGCTAGTAATTTATTAAAACGTTGAAGTACCAACTTTTCTTTTTTGAGCTGAACGGCAGCGATACTTAACTTAATACTATCTATTAAAGCCGGTTTCAATGATGGCATATGCTGCACCAGCGAGAAAAGCCAAAGCCCGAAATCTTCAGTATCCAGTAAGTGTTCATCCTGCTTTAAACCATCAAGCCAATACTTAAGTATAACATTAAATAAATCATGCTTAATATTTGGTTCAAAATACTTTAAGAGGATAATATCTGTTTTAAACTGAAGGTAATGATAAAAAAATGACTGCCTGCTAATGAGCTGGATTAATCTGCTATAACTACTAGAATTGTGCTTTAACGCTACAATAAATTGACAGAAAAGATTTCGATCAATATTGAAAAGCCTCAATAAAATTTCAGAAGGGTTAAAAACAATTTCAGAAGGTAACCACCAGGGCTTTAAGCCTGTTTGACAATATAAAGTCAACGATTCATACTCATTAGCAACAGTTCCACTATTAGCGGATAAACCTGGGTTGTGTTTTAAAAGTGTTTCAGGATGAAACTTCAGATTTTCAAGAAACAAACCGAGTTTCTCATCTAGAACAACACCAGTATTTACTTTATTAAAATTGTGATTTTTAAAATAGCCATAGACTTGAGTAATGATTTGTTCTTCAACATTTTGAATCAACTTATCTAAAGATAAATTACCCAAATCGATCTCTAATTTATCGATGCGAATGGTATTATTTATGGCAAATTCATCGAAAATGGTATTGAAGATTTCCGGCAATCTGGTTTTACAGAAATGGCCGATTTCTGCCTGCACCTTTTCCCAATCCTGTTGATTATCAACAGTGAGCAACATTTTTTGCGATTGGATGAGGTGTTTGTTCATGTTCTTAAACCATTAGTTTTTTCCAAACTCAAAGTTTTCGGTTACATCGGCGTCTTTTACACTCGTTTGTCTTTCTTGAAGGCCATATACTACTGAGGTAACCCTCATTAAATAATTACCTGGTGCTACGGTTATACTGTAATTTTCACCATTTGGTGTTTGTGAATACATAATTTGACTACCCTTTTCGTCAAAAACCTCTATCTTGTAAGATTGCGCGAAAGCAACTCTACCCTTTATTAAATGGGTTTCTTCCTGAATTCTGCCCATACCAATAAAGAACGTAATTTTAGCTGCTCCTACCTCTTCGCCAGTTTCTCTTTCAATTACGGCATATTCAAGTTCATCAACAGCAATAATAGATTTCATTGCCCGGCTATTTTCTGCCACCTTTTTCGGATCAAGGCTGTAAACCAAAATCTGTTTTTTCAGATTTGGTTTAGGCTCGTAAATTTCTTCTTCAAAGGTTACTGAACCTAAACCAGGATCACTTTTAACAATAACCTTGTAATCACTAGGGTGATATAAATTATTGAGCACCTGTATTTTGGCTGTGTTTATTCTACTTTGATTATATACTACAAAACGCGAAATTGGCACCACCAACGGTGTAAGTTCTTTATTGCGGTAATCTTTCACATCGCACTCGCAGCAACTGTCGTCTTCGTAAAGGGTAAAATCGGCAATTACATTTGATGCGATATTCTCTAAACCCTGTTTGCCTATTTCTTCAACCAGTTTATCATAATGTTCATTAAACTTTGCTTCGAATCCACTTAAGTATTTACCTTTGTTTTTCTTTGTACCTATTACTACGATCTCTTCTAACTCTTTCTCTTTTGTTCCTTTTTCTACCGCCTTACGCTTTTCATGAAGCGCCGCTAAATGGGTTTCGTACTCTTTCTGTGCATCAGTTTCTTCTTTCCTGGCTTTTTCTATTTCTTCAGCACCACTTTTCTGCTTTTCTGCCAATTCAGATTTTATTTTTTTCGTTAGTTCGTTGATCTCTTTTGTTTTATCCGATTCTGTATTTTTCCGTAGTAAAACTATTCTTTCTTTGTATTCCTTTTCAATCGCTTCGCTTTTAACGGCATCACCTTCTGTTGACTTGAGTTCTCTTGTTTTTGTTTCCAGCTCAGTTTTTAAGAGAGATTCTTCTTTCTTGATTTCATCGTCTGTTAAGACCTTACGCTTATTTATTTCGGCCTTCCTACTTTCTAAAGTCTTTTTTAACTGAAGTTCAGTTTGGGTCAGTTCATTTTCACGTTCTTTTATACGAGCTCTTATTTCTGAAGACTTTAATTCGTAATTGGCTTTAATTGCCTTTTCGGCTGTTACAAGCTCCGCCACCTCTGCTTCTTTATGCGTTACCGGCAAAGCCTCAGGCGCTTTTCCAATGGTTTGGTATTCGATTTCTTTGCCTGTATGGTACAATAATAACAGGGTATTGCCTTTATTTACGCCTGCCAAATGTTCTACAGCTCCTGCTTTGCGGATATAATCATAAAATGAGATATTGGTAGACAGGCTTTTATTCCTTTGCGACCGAATATCAGTTAAAGTACCTATATTGATATAAGGCCTGATCATCAACACATTTAAGCCTCTATGTAACAAGGTGGCGGCCATGAGGTAAGCCATTAGCTCTACATTGCCATCGTTATTAATGATTTTGACCATGAGCTTCATCCCACTTACGTAGGTTACAATTAAATCTGTATACACTGTTTTAAAACGGTTTTCATCAAAATCAGAAAATTCTAAAGTAAGCGTAGCAATTAACTCCTCGATGTTATCGTTGAAACGGGCAACCAGGTGCAATACTTCACGCTGCAGATCGTCGGGTGTTTGTTCCAGTCTGCCTTTACTATTATTTATTTTGCTATAATTGGCCTGGTTGATGCGTTCGTTAACCATACCAGCTTTAATAAAAGCGGTGTTTATATTGCTGAATATAGATTTTTTCTCAGTATTAACGCCTGAATCACTGAAAGTTTCCTTTCCAGCTGCATTTGTATGCGCTGTAGCTTCTTTTTTAACATTTACACCGCTCACGGCATCTTTAGCTGCATCTTTTACATCATCAAACCGGGCTATCATTTTTTCAGCCAGGGTACTGTATTTGATCAGGTTATTGAGATAATATAACATTACATTGCGCCATACCAAATATTGCGAATCGAGATCAGGATAGCGGCATATCGTTTTCACGGTTCCTCCTTCGCCCATAAAAATAGAACGGACCTTAAAGGGCAGGTTAAACCGGCGTTGTAGTTTTTTGTACTGCAAAACGGCTGTATCTTCTGGCATAGCTAAATGGCCTTCCATTCTAAAAAAGCTGGTATCGGTTAAATTATACAGTAGTGGTGCTTCTAACTTGCTCATACCATACTGCTGCAGGTTTGCAGGCATTTGATAGTGATAACTGAGCGGTTTACCATTATCGCAGCCAAGACATAAAGATTCGTTCCAGTACTTTTCAAATTCATCGATATTGGGATCGAAATAAATTGGGAAAGCCCGCTTGCCAATGTTTTGCCACTTTTCTTTGCTTGGTGTGGCTAAAATGCCCCTTTCGCCTTTTTCGGTTAAGGAATCATAATAACCGTTTAACATGGTCAAGGTTCTTCCAAAAACCGAAACCAGTTTTTTGCTCCAGTCTTTATACTCATTAAATAAAGGTGAATATTCAAATTCCTGACGGTAAATGGAGGGAGGACAAGCCTTAGTCCCCAACATCAAATGCATTGGAAAGGCATCTTCATTGGGTAAACAAACGCTATGTAGATGCATGGCTATGCAGCGTAATTCTTCGTACGATTTTATGATATCCTCAAAAGCATCGTACACATATTGAAATCCGTAAGCCTTTCCGCTTAGGTATTGAGCGGAGAGTTCTATCAATTTCGCCTCCCACATCGATCGGATGTTATCAAAATCGACTCCCGGAAAATGACGCACCAATGCAGGCAATTCTTTATAGATAATGCCTAATTGTTTGGTGAGTTTTTCTAATATGGCTGCAACCGGACTCAAATAGGTATTAATTAAAGCAGCGTAATTAGCTGCTGCAATTGATGTAATTAATGCCCGTGGATATTCGATTGTTTCTAAATTATAGAGCGCGGGATACATCGCTCCGCCTTTATTTTTATTAAAACTATTAATATCGATGAGATCGGTTATTTTGATCAATAACTTACGCACGGTGAAGGTATTTTCTTTACCTAAATCATCGCAGCTTTTACCCAAGCAGCTTTTAAGATCCCTTGCTGCTGATTCTAAAAACAGCACAACCACATAATCGCTTAAAATTAATGACGCATTAATTGGTGTGGCCGCCACCGCAGCTGCATTTTCTGCAGTAACCAATTCTAAAAGCGGAGCTTTATTAAAATATTTATAATCTAATCCATCTGGCGGAGTATATGGTTTAAAATGTGTTAAATCGCATTCGCCCAGTGAAATCAGAAAGCCCCAGGAGGTAACGCCTACCCCTTTTGAGATATGAACGGTATTTACGCCAAAAGTTGCATGTAAGCCACAAACGATCCCTCTTCCAATCAATCTAATCCTGGTTAATCTGCTTTCCTGAAACAAGAACTGTTGCATGGTATTAAGCTGACCTGCCGTAAGTACCTGGTTTTCTTCAAAAACCGTTGTTTTATTAATGAGTTCCATAGCTAGATTAATTAAAAAATGCCAATGTTAGTTTGATTTAGAATGAGTGGGTTTTTCTGCACTTCGTTTTCGTTGCAGCTGTGCAACTTTCCGGATGGATAAACACTCCTTAAACCTTGTATTATTTCTATAAAATTTTTAAGTGCCTTAACTCTTTCGGCATCGCCAGTACTTGTGGTATTGATTTGAATGAGCCAATTTTTATACGCTTTTTCGAATTGCCCCATTTGCAAAGGATTTATCCAACACACATTGAGTACAACATGCGCGGGGCATTCTTCCCTCAATGTTTTCTCAATAAAAGTTCTAAAGTTTCGATCGCGGAAACGGTCGGGCCAATAGGGCAACACGGCTGTCATTACAAAACTATAGGTATCGGCAATTTTGCACTGTACACAATCTACATCGGTATGAATGTTTAATAGTTTATCAAAATCGCGTTTTTTTGGCCTTAACAGGATATGTTCAATCAAGTGGATACCTTCTCTATCAATGAATGTCTTATTAAAAAAAGCAACCATATCCGAAATGGCCAGTTTTTCCATCCCAGCCCTGATTACGATTGTTTTTGGCGTAACGTTTTTAATTGCAAATAACTTGGTATAGGTAACTTTGGGTGCTACTAAAAAATCTAGTTCTATATCCGAAATAATGGTTGTTTTATTATCAGCAAAGCTGATGGTTAGTATCCGAAAATCGATTAAAGCTGCCGAAGGCTTGATTAAGCTCATAGTATCGCCGATTCGCAATCTATCAGTCAAATCGGTTCCGGTTATGGTTAGCTTACGGCCATTTTCGTATAGGTAAGCGTTAAATGTTTCGGTAAAACTTAATTTTCCATCAGGATAATTATTAGGGAGTGTTTCATTAATTTCTACCTTGATGTTTGGCCCCAATGCCACGGTATTGTTTACGGAATAGGTACCATTATTGGACAGCGAATCAACAATCTTAACTATCGGTGAAGCGGTGCTGTCTTCAATGATTTCGGCCAATGGATAATTGTAATTTTTCCCTTTATCTATACCAATTATGTTATCATAAATATCGAATACTTCGAAATGGTAATTGGGAGTGTAAACGGTTACATTTTGCGGTTCGCAGCGGTAATAATCTTCGTCGGCAGCAAATCTGATTAATTTCCAGATCAAACTCATTTCGGTATCCGTCATTGTTTCGGCGGCGTCAATTCCTTTAACTTCTGCCCCTTCAATTTCGCCGGTTAGTATTACTTTTCTACCAGCATCTTCAACAGGTTTATCAAATAATTGATACTCAATTTTATGAAGAAATGGTGTTGTGGTATTGTTAACTGTATGCGAAAGCACTTCGAAGTAATTTAAAATCGGGGGTGTTAAGTTCTTACGGCTCGACAAAACCTGATCACATAACTCTTTGGTACATAAATCGATGTGACTATTAATTAATGAATTGGCAGTAGATAAGGTTAATGTAGTGTTTTTACTTTTTGCAATAACCTTTTCCTGAATTAAATCGGCCAAAAGCAAAACCTGGTATTTACCGGCAACACTACCTGCCACAATTTTATAGTTATTGATATGTACTGCAGCGCTAATCAATTCTTCCATAGCAGATTTAGCAGCCAGTACATCTGTAAAATTACCAACCCGCTCAAAAAGAACTTTGGTTAATACCTTGGTTTCGATATTCCAGGTTGTAGTCACTGGTAAGATTCTAAACGCTTTCGAAAAATGTAAATCTTCTACTCTTTTAGCATCTATCCCCAACAGTAGGCTTACCCTTTTTTCGTAGCCTGAAACATTTTTATAAAACCAGGTAAATTCATTGTGGTAATTAAATGCCTTACCTCTATTGCTACTAATTTCCGGATAGGCATTTAAAAACGACAATTTATCTTTTATCAGTTCTGCTCCAGCCCTTTGACCGTCAATGGTGTAGGCAATTAAAGCATAATCGCTAAACTGCTCGCAAAAGCGGGCCAAAAGGTGATCTAGAAAGCGGTTTTTACGTTTTTCAAAATCGGTTTTACTTTCAGTAATTCCCTGCAAATGTTCCGCATAACCATCAATAAATATTCTTTGTTCAGTTGCATTGGGCACAATATCTACATTACCCCCAGTTGCTTTTAAGGGTTCGCTGAAGTACGTTTTATTCAACAAAGGCTGACCAAATTCATCCAGTTCCTGGTTTAAGCTAAACAGTGCTTTTAAACCATTAACCTGTTGAAGATAACCATATAACAACTGATCAAAAAACGACAAGAAACCTTTAAACTGTTTGGCCTGGGTTATCCGAAGATTTCTTTCATCATCAGTAGTTGGCAAATTAGGGATCCCTTCAGAACCTACACCATAAACCAGTGGAAAATCTTGTTGTATCGAGGTATAATCAGTAATTTCTCTCCAGTCGCCCACTGGAAATGCATTATCTAAAATTGGATTTTCTGGATAACGTTTCCTCGACTGAGCAAAAAGCGCTTTATATTTTGCTTCCATTTCATCTTTATCAAACGAAAATGGAAGGTTGTGTTTGTAGAACGATAAATTAGAAAGATTAGTGGATAAGCGGGGTACATAAAATTGATCAATCGCTAAAGAAAGACACCATTTAACACTTTTCTTTGATATATTAAGTACATTATCCTCTGGAAAGTTGGCCAATTGCAAGCCGCTAACCGATTGAACAACCTGTTTGCCATCAATTTTAACATCCATGATAATCCTGATCAGATCGCTTACATGGATGGTACATTTTTGTTCGGAAGCGTTAAGTTCATCGTCATCGATAAAACCATGTTCTAAAGCCGGGCCATCAAAAATATCTTCGGTAGCTTTTCCTTTGTTTTTCATATCGGGCAAGCTGTAGAAATATACATCAGGTGATAGAAACTGTGCAATTTGAAAATAAATTTCGGCGGCAACGCTTGCGGCATCAGCAAAAGGATCTATTTCTATATCGCCACAAATGGCAATTTCTTCTACTTTGAGTGCTCTGGTATTTAAATAATCTTCGCAAAGTGGCCGGTTATCATTCAACCTATCTTCAGCCTTTTTTATAATGTTTTTTATTACACCTATTTTGCGTTTGTAGGTTTGTAATAATCCATTGGGCGCATTAAAAATGAAGTAGTTTAAATCGGCATCAATTGCATCAAGGCCTACAAGAGCAATAGGAACTTCGGCAACTGTCTTAGTACCTGCAAGGGTAACTGTGTGATCTGCATCGTTGCTATCAATTAATTTATAATCGTCAGGCAATTCATCGACCTCTATTTTCAGGCTTTTAATTTTCGCAATTATTGCAGCATCGTCGTTAAAATCGATACTTAAATCGTCCCAGCGTGGAAAATGAATTTCTACCTTTATTTCTACCCCCTCTAATAATGGATCGGGGGCAAAATTATTGATGACGTATATGGCAGAAATGGAATTGGAATTTAAATCGCCATAGTTTACCGACTGATCAAATTCGATCAGAAAATTATAAAGTCCTTTAACAAAAAATCCGGTTCCATCAGTAGCGGTCGGGAAATAGTCTAATTTCTGCTGTAACTGATTTACATAAAGTTTCATTTCAGCATCATCAGCAGGAATTACCCAGGCATTTTTTATCCCCAAAGTTTCTGTCCCTGCCTGTACCGCTACGTCCATTAAGAGTTTTCGAAAATCTTTAATGGTAACGGGAGCGTTGTGCAATATTTGCCTTGCGGTAAAAAAATTACGGAAATCGATATCAGCATCGGCAGAATTAGGATCACTGGCCAGTAAATCCTGCATATCGAAGGTCAAGCGGTAACCTAAATCTGTTATGGCATAACAAAGTGTTTCGAGCGTTGTTACTCCCGGATCGTGAAGATTATAATCGCTCCAATTGCTTTTACTTAAAGCCTGAATACGGTTTATACCAATTTCACGTAGTTTATCAAACTGCATGCTATCCTGTTGCGGATTATTTTTCGATATGGTTTTTAAATCGCTCATTTAATTACAACCGCATTCGTTAATTGGAATAAATTTACTGTCTGTTATTGCGTTGTCATTGCAATCGGCACATTCACAATCCGGATTATTGATTCCCGGGATATCATTAATATTGATGATGCTATGCTCGGGGTAGGCCGTTAAAATACTTGCCGCTGTAGCGGTTTCTGCTGTTTCTAAATCTTTTGTTGATATGTCTTCTAAACCCACTGGCCTAAACAGATACATTTTAACGCAGGTGATATAATCTACATAGTCTAACTTTTCGAGCTGATAGATAATGGTCGATTTTTCTATTTTACCCCCAAATTCCATCTGCGTAGCAGCGTTGCTTGTCCAAGGGGCCAACAG
>NZ_JBFTQI010000031.1:0-16476 GCF_056398925.1 Pedobacter sp. 01T416_2 | reverse complement strand
GTATTACCCTTTCGGCACAAACAAAAAAGGCGACTAACTCGCTCTTGTGGGAAATTTCTGGTAATGGACTAAAAAAGCCATCCTATCTATTTGGCACCCATCATTTAATAGGGGCTAAATTTGCAGATACGATGAAGGTTCTGCAGGAAAAGTTTAAAGCTACAGACGCAGTAGTGGGCGAAATTGTAATGGATAGTACTATGCAAACTAAAATGGCACCTTTTTTAGTGATGAAAAATAATACACTGGATAGTTTATTAACAATGTCAGAATATAAGGAAGTAGAAGATTATTTCAAAAGCAAACAACCAGGTTTTGAATTAAAGCAACTGAACAATTTCAAGCCCGCAGTGGTAGCAATAACAATGATCCTTTTTGAGAACCCACATATGTTAAAAGATATAGGTAAAGGTATGGATGAGAGCTTTCAGAAATATGCCAAAAAAAATGGAAAATCTTTATATGGTTTGGAAACAGCCGAATATCAGGGGGCACTTTTATTTGATAGTGATCTGCAAAAACAAAAGAAAGCATTGCTAAAATCGATCCGAGAAGTAGATAAAAGCAAACAAAAAATGGAGGAACTGAAAACTTATTACATCACTCAGGATATAGACAAATTAACTGAACTCTTTAAAAATCAAGACAAGGAAAACAAAGAATTTATGACCGAGCTCTTAAAAAACCGAAATAAAAGATGGTTAGATCAGCTGCCAGCCCTAATGCAGAAGCAATCGTTATTTATTGTGGTTGGAGCGGGACATTTAGTTGGTGCTGAAGGTTTAATAAAAGGGTTGCAGCTTAAAGGTTACATTTTAAAGCCCGTAGCAACTAATTAATATTTCAATGTGTTTGTAAAAAACAAAAGAAAGGGAGCTACATTTGCGTTTTTACTTTAACACAAACATCAGTGTTCAAAATAAAACTAATTTGTAGAAACATAAAAATGAATAAAAAAATTATTGCCTGTGGTGTGATGCTGGCTTCTGCTTTTACGGCTAATCCACTTTTTGCACAGGATCAGCCCGTAGAAAAATCGAACAACTTAAATGTTTACCGTGTAACTGCAACTAAAGTTAACGATCTGGTTCATACCAAACTCGATGTATCTTTTGATTATGCAAAGCGATACCTATACGGTAAAGAGTGGGTTACTTTAAAACCTCATTTTTATGCTACCGACTCTTTAACCCTCGATGCGCAGGGAATGGATATTAAAACCATTGCATTGGTTGGCGCAAAAGGAAATACCCCGCTTAAATATGTCTATAAAGATAATAAGCTTTATATCACCCTAAATAAAAAGTACACCAATACCGAAAAGTATACAGTGTATATTGCTTACACCGCTAAACCCGATGAATTGAAAGTAAAGGGGAGTGCTGCCATAACCGATGCTAAAGGTTTATATTTTATCAACCCAGATGGTACCGATAAAAACAAACCAACACAGATCTGGACACAGGGTGAAACTGAATCATCTTCGGCTTGGTTTCCAACTATCGATAAACCTGATCAGAAAACTACCGAAGAGATTTCGATAACGGTAAAATCGAAATACACAACGCTTTCTAACGGAAAATTAGTGAGCCAGAAAGCCAATGCAGATGGAACAAGGACCGATACCTGGAAAATGGATCTGCCACATTCGCCATATTTATTTATGATGGCAGTAGGCGAATTCAAAATCACAAAAGATACCTATAAAAGTAAGGAAGTAAGTTATTACCTGGAGCCAAAATTTGCGCCCTATGCCAAGCAGATTTTTGGCAAAACACCTGATATGATCCAGTTTTACAGCAATTTGTTAGGTGTAGATTATCCATGGAACAAATATGCGCAGGTGGTAGCCAGAGATTACGTTTCGGGCGCAATGGAAAATACTACGGCTACATTACACGGCGAACAGGTACAGAAAACAGATCGCGAGTTATTGGATGAAAATGAAGAAGGAACCATTGCACATGAACTTTTTCACCAATGGTTTGGTGATTATGTGACCGCAGAGTCGTGGTCTAACTTAACCATGAACGAATCTTTTGCCACCTTTGGTGAAGTGATCTGGCACGGACATGATGCCGGGCAAGATGCAGAAGACAAATCACGTTACGATAAATTACAATCTTATTTAGGATCGACCAAAAAAGGAGAAAGCCCTGTTTTAGCCCGCTTTTATTATGGCGACAAGGAAGATATGTTCGATAACATCAGCTATGCTAAAGGATCGATTATTTTATATGCCCTAAAAAATCAAATGGGCGATGCCGCTTTCTACAAATCACTTAACCGTTRCCTCACCACCAATGCCTTTAAAAATGGCGAAACACACCAATTGCGTTTGGCTATGGAAGAGGTTACCGGAAAAGACTGGAGCCCTTATTTTAATCAGTGGTATTACAATGGTGGTCACCCGGTTTTAAGTATTGATTATGGTTACGAAAACGGCAAGGCAACAATTAAGGTTAAACAAACACAAGATTCGAGCGTGCAGATCTTTACACTGCCGATCAAAATTGATATTTATGCAGGAGGTAAAAAAATCAGAAAGGAAATTCTGATCAATAGCCGAGAGCAGAACTTTAGTTTCGAGGTGAGTGCTAAACCCGATTTAATCGATTTTGATGTAGATAAAATTTTAGTGGGCGAAACCAATGATAATAAAACTGCTGAAAACTATTATTTTCAATACAAAAATGCGCCTAGCTATGCCAATAGAATCGAAGCCCTGCAGTTTATTATGCAGAGCAAAGCCAAAAGCGGCCAGCTGGTGTTGCTAGAAGGTTTAAAGGATAAATCGGCAGATTTACGCGCTTTAAGCATTGATGGGATTAACCTGGATGATGCTCAGATTAAAGCAGCAGCTTTACCGGTTTTACTTCAGATGGCCAAAACAGATAAAAATACCGAAGCAAGATCAGCTGCAATTGTGAAATTGGCTGAAACTGGCGATCAGGCTTATAAAACTTTAGTGTTAGAAAGCTTAAAAGATAGGTCGTACAAGGTAATTGCTGCCGGTGTTGATGGTTTAGCCAAACTGGCCCCACAAGAGAGCATTGCGGCTTTAGCATCGTTAGATGAAGATACGAAAGCGCATATAGCACCTTCTATTGCAACGTTATATATCGACGAACCAAAAGATGAATATCAGGCATTTTATGATAACATTATGCTTACAGGCGATAGGAATAGTGTTTTTGCAGTGGTTGGCCAATATTTTCAGTATCTGAGAGCCAACAATAATCCTGTAGTTACCGAAAAAGGTATTAAAAACATTGCTGGCGCCATTGAAAGATTAAAATTACAATCTTATTTAAACAAGCAACTTGCGGGTGCTTATACTGCAGCTGCGCAGGCTAAAACACAACAAGCTGCCGCAGTAAGCGGAGAGGCTAAAACAAACCTGAGCAAACAGGCCGAATTATTTAAAAAAGGCGCAGCTGATTTAGAGAAAGAATAATAATTAACATAGTTATGTGTCGATGCGTCATTCCCAACTTGATTGGGAATCTTAATGCAGTGAGCTTTAAGATTCCCACCTGTGTGGGAATGACGATCGTTCTTTTACAATCTGCCAAAGCTGGCTATTTGGCCTTTAAGGATTACATCCCTCTTTTCTCCTGGTATCAATAATATAAACAATTTGCCAGCCCTTGTCTCCTTTTACCAGCTGAAAGGAATTTACCCCACAATGACTAAATTTTTCGCCCAGATAAAATTTATAGTCTGTCCAAACAGAAGCCAAAGGACCATCGATTAATATTTTGGTAAACACAATACGCTCATCGTATTTTTCCTGGTGTGGAGTGCCGATAAATTTGATAAAGTCGTTAACAGATTCCGTGCGTATATTCACCTTACCTTCTTTGTTAACTATGGTTTGCATAATCGCTGCAGGTGCAAAGGCGGTTCTTGTTAAAGTGCTGTCTTCAGTCTTCATACCGGTAAAAAGGTTATTTATAATTTTTTTGACGGCACTTTCTTCATCGCTTTGCGCAAAGGTATTTGTAGCAAAACCTAATAAAAACAGGGCAAAAATGACTAATCCTTTCATGACTTCTTAATTACGTATATACCATAAATTTATAGTATTTTTGTCAAAGAAGGGAAAAGGAACCGCGATGTTGCAAAAAATCTATCGATTATCCACACATCTTAATCACAGTCAATACGCTTTATAGTCAGCTATTTACGCTGTTTTCGCCAGTTGATGTTAATAATTATTTTAAAAACGGATAATTAAAACTTGTAAACTTATAATGTGTTTTTCTGCTAATTGGCACGGTTCTTTAATAGTATAATATATGGAAGAAGAATTCTTTTTTGAATCCAACGAAGATGCACAACGCTCGGTAGAACGTTACGAAGAAATGCTCCGCAACCAGGATCAGTATTTCTTCGATGCAGGGGCATTCGAATACATTGTAGATTTCTACATTGAGAAAAATGATCCGGTCAAAGCTTTGCAGGTTGTTGATTTTGCAATCAGTCAGCACCCTTATGCAACAGTGTTTTTAATCAAACAGGCTCATCTTTACATTTTAACCAACAATAACGAAAAGGCTTTTATTGCCTTGCAAAAGGCTGAGCTTTTAGAGCCGTCAGAACCAGATATTTATTTGCTCCGCGGTAATATTTTTCAAAATACCGAACGTTTTGACGAGGCTTTGGAAAATTATGAGAAAGCTTTAGGGCTGGCTGAAAGTACCGATGAGATTTTATTACAGATGGCTTATGTTTACCAGAGCATGAGTGATTATGAAAGCGCCATTACCTATATTAAACTCAGTTTAGAGCAGAATATGGAGAACCAGGATGGTTTATATGAGCTGGCTTTCTGTTACGATGTGTTAGATAAACAAGAAGAAAGTATTAAGTTTTATCAGCAATACATCGATACCGATCCGTATTCATATGCGGCATGGTATAATTTGGGCAACAGTTTCCACAAGCTGAATCTTTTCGAAAAAGCGATCGATGCTTACGATTATGCGATCCTGATCAAAGAAGATTTTAGCTCTGCGTATTTCAATAAAGGTAATGCGCTGGTTCAGCTCGATAAATATGATGAGGCGATAGATGTTTATAAACAGACTTTCGAATACGAACAGCCTAATGCCGATACCTATTGTGCCATTGGCGAATGTTACGAGAAACTGGAGAAAATGGACGAAGCCCGTTCTTACTACAAAAAATCGGTAAAAATGGATCCCAAAATGGCAGATGCCTGGTTTGGGATCGGTGTTACACTGAATTTTGAAGAACGTTATTTCGAATCGCTGCATTTTTATAAAAAAGCAATCGATTTAGAGGCCGAGAACCCTGATTTCTGGTTCGCTATGGCTGATGCTTATTATAAACTAGGCCAGATTGATGAATCGATCGAAGCTTATGAAAAAGTATTGGAGTTTAATCCTGTGGATATTGAAGCCTGGTTAGATTTTAGTACAGTGCTTTACGAGCAGGGAAAATTGCTGGAAGCATCAGAAACGATGGCAGAGGCGATCAAGAATAATCCGGAAGCAGCAGAACTGTATTATCGGATGGTAGCCTATCTTTTTGCCCAGGGGAATTATAGCGATGCGCTGGGATATTTGGAAACGGCTTTAACAACCGACCCCGATAAACACTATATTTTATTTGAATATTTGCCACAATTGCAGGATAATAGTGCCATTTTGAACGTTATAAACAGATATATTAGGTAACGACCTTGTGAGAAAAATTTAACAAATAAATCTCAAAATTTTTTTCAC
The DNA here is from genome assembly GCF_056398925.1 of Pedobacter sp. 01T416_2. NCBI lineage: Bacteria > Pseudomonadati > Bacteroidota > Sphingobacteriia > Sphingobacteriales > Sphingobacteriaceae > Pedobacter > Pedobacter sp. 01T416_2. Next base: position 10,723 of record NZ_JBFTQI010000031.1, on the reverse strand, counting down.
TTTTGTACGCATATGAATTATCCATTATTAAACGTTCCCGAACGTCCAGCTAAACCACGCCAAAAAGGCTTAACAATGGTTATGGATAAGGGATTGAGCCTACGCCAGGTTGAAGATTTTATTGAAGTTGCCGGCGTACATACAGATATCGTAAAATTAGGTTGGGCAACATCACACGTAACACCAAACCTTAAAGAAAAATTAGCTTTATATAAAAGTGCAGGCATTCCTACCTATTTCGGAGGAACGTTATTTGAGGCCTTTATCATCCGTGACCAGTTTTCAGATTATCAACGTGTTTTAGACCAGTATGGGATGGAATATGCAGAAGTTTCTGATGGTTCTATTGAAATTGAGCACGATAAGAAATGTGAGTTTATCCGCGAACTTTCTAAACAGGTAACCGTTATTTCGGAGGTTGGAAGTAAAGATGCCGCTAAAATATTTGCCCCATATAAGTGGATTAAATTAATGCAGGCCGAAATTGAGGCGGGATCGTGGAAAGTAATTGCCGAAGCACGCGAAGGTGGTAATGTAGGTATTTACCGTGGAAGCGGTGAAGTACGGGAAGGATTGGTTGATGAGATTTTAACCCAGATTCCTGAAGAAACCATTATTTGGGAAGCACCTCAAAAAGAACAGCAAGTTTGGTTTATTAAATTAATCGGTAGTAATGTAAACCTTGGTAATATTGCGCCAGCAGAAGTAATTCCTTTAGAAACCATTCGTTTAGGTTTACGTGGAGATACTTTTGATTATTTCCTGAACCAAACTAAATAACTCAACCCGCTATTGCGGGGTGCATAGTTAAATAAACCTTGCAGGTTTCAAAAACCTGTAAGGTTTGCTTTTTTTATAAATAATGAAAACATACGGCTTAATCGGATACCCACTTTCTCATTCTTTCTCGAAAAAATATTTCACAGAAAAATTTCAAAATGAGGGAATAGCCGATCATCAATATGAGCTTTTTCCTATTGCCGATATTAAATCACTGCCCGATCTGCTAGGTGAAAATCCATCGCTTTGTGGGCTTAATGTTACGATTCCGCATAAAGTTAACGTGCTTTGCTATTTAAACGAAGTAGACGAAGCAGCAGAAAAAATTGGGGCCGTAAATTGTATTTCGATCAAAAGTTTTGAAGGTGCGACCTATTTAAAAGGCTATAACACCGATGCATATGGCTTTGAAGAATCGCTAAAACCATTGTTGGGGCCGCAACACAGCAAAGCACTGGTTTTTGGCGATGGTGGGGCGGCGAAAGCGGTAAAGTACGTTTTAGAGAAATTAAATATCCAATATCAGGTTGTGGTACGAACGGCTGTTCAGGGTGCTATTCTATATTCGGAAGTTACACCAGAGATTTTAGCCTCACACCAGTTATTGATTAATACTACCCCCCTGGGGATGTCGCCAAATGTGGATACCTTTCCCGAAATCGATTACAGTTTAGTTGGGCCTGGGTATTTAGCTTACGATTTAGTTTACAATCCGCTGGAGACAGCATTTTTGGTTAAAGCTGCCGAGCGCGGTGCAGCAATTAAGAATGGTTTGGAAATGCTGTACAAACAAGCAGAAAAAGCTTGGGCAATCTGGAATAAATAATTTAACTTATCGTCATTGCAAGGAGGAACGACGACGCAATCTTTGATAAAATGTTATGAAACTAAAACAACTGATCTGCTTTCCCTTTGTGCTGCTTTTGTTTATAACAGCTTGTCAGAACCACGATTATAGCCCAAAGCCAAAAGCTTACTACAGGATTGTATTCCCTAAAAAAGATTATACTGTATTTACCAAGCCTGTCCCTTTTACTTTCAAATATCCAACTTATGCGGTGGTAGAACAAGATCAAAGCCGCGATGCCCAAAAGAATTGGTACAATTTACACTTTAAGCAGTTTAATGGCTTTTTGCATTTAACGTATTACGATGTTTCGGGTAAAGGCGAATATGATGAAATGGTAGAAGATGCCCGAAAACTGGCTTTTAAACATACCATAAAAGCCAGTGCGATTGATCAAAAACTCATCAATTATCCCGATCATAAAGTTTACGGCATTTATTACGCTATAGAGGGGAATACCGCATCATCAGTTCAGTTTTTTTTAACCGATAGTGCCAAACATTATTTTAGAGGAGCTTTATATTTTAATGAACGCCCACAATACGACTCTATTGAACCCGTTGTTAAATTTATTAAAAAGGATATCGATACCTTGATTTCTACCTTTAGGTGGAAAAATTAATTTATTATTTTGTCATCCTGCTTTTGGAAACAGGATTTTTTCTAAAATTTTTATGATCACAATAAAAACCTTCACATTTAACGCCTACAGCGAAAATACCTATGTGCTTTATGATGAAACCAAAGAATGTGTCATTATCGATCCGGGCATGTACGAAGGTTTTGAGCAAAATGAATTGGCGGCTTTCATTAAAAATGAGGGATTAAAACCTGTTTTATTACTTAATACACATTGTCATCTCGATCATGTTTTCGGCAATAAATTTGTGTTCGAAACCTATGGCCTAAAACCACAGTTTCATGCGGGCGAATTGCCAATTTTAAATGCAGTTCCTGGTTATGCACCGTCAATGGGCTTTGCCCGTTATGATATATCTCCTCTGCCCGATACCTTTTTGCCTGAAACAGGAACAATTTCTTTTGGTAACAGTACACTGACTTTAATTTTTGCCCCGGGGCATTCGCCTGCACACCTGTGTTTTTACAGTGCAGCCGATCATATTTTAATAGGTGGTGATGTACTTTTTTACGGAAGTATTGGCCGTACCGATCTGCCTGGAGGTAATCATCAGCAATTAATCCAAAACATTTCCGATAAACTTTTTGTCTTACCTGATGAAACCAAAGTTTATCCTGGCCATGGACCAGCCACAAGCATTGGTTTTGAAAAACAACATAACCCATTTTTTTAGCAGGATTAAAGGTTCATAATTGTTAAAGGCTTTACAACCTGAAGCCTTTTACCTTAAAACCCTCAACCTTTTATTTATCTTTGCCGCTGTGAATACATCGTTTTATATTGCCAAAAGGTATCTTTTTGCCAAAAAATCTACCAATGCCATTAACCTGATATCGGGGATATCAATGGTAGGTGTAATGGTGGGTAGCGCTGCATTGATTATTATCCTTTCGGTATTTAACGGTTTAGAAACAGTAGTATTGAATATGTTCGATACCATTACCCCACAAATTGCCATTACACCGGCTAAGGGGAAAACTTTTGATCCGAACACAGGCTATTTCAATCAGCTCAGAAAAAATAAAGATGTTGCCGCCTTTACCGAGGTGCTGCAGGAAAATGCTTTATTAAAATACAACAACAAACAAGCTGTTGGAATGGTTAAAGGCGTAAGTTTAGACTATTTGAAGAACACCAAATTAGATAGTACCATAAAAGAAGGCCATTTTATACTGCACAACAGAAGCGGCGATAATGCAGTAATTGGTTCTGCCCTGCAGAGTTATTTGGCCGTAAATACTGTCGATCCCTTTACAGAGCTGGAAATTTATTCGCCAAAGAAAGATATCGCTGCAAATAGCTTAAACCCTGCCGACGATTTTGTGGTAAAGAACATTCGGGTAAGTGGTGTTTTTGAAGTGCAACAAGATTTCGATAATGGTATTATTGTGCCATTGAATTTTGCCCGCGAACTTTTAGGCGAGGAGAAAAATGTGTCTGCAATAGAGATCAATCTTCAGCCAGGTGTTGATGTAGACGATTTTCAAAAAGAGGTAATCGAAAAAGCTGGTAAAGATTATGAAGTCAGAAATCAGGCCGAGCAAAATAAATCACTCTACCACATTTTAAACACCGAAAAATGGGCGGTATACATTATTCTTACTTTTATCCTGATTATTGCTATATTTAATATCATAGGGTCGTTAACCATGTTAGTAATTGATAAAGTGAAGGATGTAGCCATTCTGAGCAGTTTAGGCGCAGGCAAGAAATTAATCAAACGTATATTTTTATTTGAAGGAATGATGATTACCATGTCTGGCTGTGTGCTGGGCTTAATTATCGGCCTCATATTTTATTATTTTCAGCACACTTATGGTTTTATCAAAATGGGTGATGAAGTAAATAAAACGCTGGTAAGTTCTTATCCAATCGGATTAAAATGGAAGGATTTTGTTTTAGTTTTTGTTACTGTAGGCATCTTCTCATTTTTGGCATCTGCTTTGTCATCCAATTTAAGTGTTAAAAAGATAGATCAAATTAATCAAACTATATAAAATGAAGTTATTTAAACAAGCAATTGTATTTGTTGTGATCCTTGGCGTAGCCGCTACAGCTTGTAGAAACGATAAAGCCGAGGGAGAAAAAAGTAATCTGAAAACGGTTAAAGGTTTATATAGTTTTGGCCCTGAAATGAAGTCTTTTACCTTATGTGAAGATGGGCGTGAGTATTGGGTTAAAGACAGTGTAAGAAATTTAGAGCTCTCTTATAGTAACCTGGGGTTCGAAAAGCCTTACGAGCCAGTATACGTAGAATTAGAAGGTTATTTCGCAAAGTCTGATACGGCTACAGTTTCACCTGATTTCGATTCTACCCTGGTGGTGATGAAAGTGCTTAAAATCAGTAAAGAAATCCCTGACGGACCTTGTTCGCAATAATTCATCCAAAACCTACAGGAGTCGTCATGCTGTCCCGAATCTTCGGGATCAAACACCTTGGTTCGTGTCTCCACGAACTAAACCAATGGTTTAGATAAATAGCTTATACAATTGTTAGATTGAAAGCCTAGCGTTTTAAGATAGTTTTTTCTTGAAGCGCAATTGCAGTACTAGTCGGTTACGGCATTCCTGCTTTCCGTTACAAGTCCTCTCCCGATGAAAAATCGGGATGCGGGCTTTTCACTTCAATCAGGGCTAATTTTCAGCGCTTTTACTGCTATTGATGGTTTGGAGCGCAATTTCGCAACGCCCTGCAACCACAAATAGTAGCACCTTCTCTGCCACCTAAACCTGATCGGAGTGGTTCTGATCCTTCATCAGAAAGAACGCAGAGCAGGATGATTTTGGCCTAATTGCTGCTGCACTTGCTTTCCAAATTATTTAACGAATGATCGTGATAAAACCAGAAGTCCACCCATCTTTGTTCAGTTTGTTAATAGCTATTTCAAACCCTTCTTTTGCATCTCTAAACCCTTCCAAAAGTTCCGCTCTGGCCTGTGCAGCTTCGGCAAGCTCCATGGAGGTATATACTCCGATCAGTTTAAAATCCTCGCCACCATCAAGCTTCTCATCAATATGCGTGTGCCACAATAGATAAACAAATTCCATGTTCTAATTTAATTTAACAAAAAAAGCTTTCCTGTTTCCAGAAAAGCTTTAGAAATTATAATAAAAAGATATCTTCTACCAGTATATACTGTAAAGGGCTACCAATAAGCCGATAATAATCAAAGAACCAACAGCGAAACCTGTTGTGGTTTTGAACATTTTCGAATCAATTTCCAGTCCTTTTGGATTAACACCGTTTTTGTTTTCGAACAAGCTGATAATTACCATACCGATAATACAGAATACGAATACAATACCCATTCTATCTAAGAAAGGGATTTCATAAATACCAGCATTTTTAACCGAGAAGCCCACTCCCGATAACCAGGAAAGATCGGTCCATGTAGGAAGAACCTTTAACAATAACGATAATCCGAAACCACCAATTGTTGCAAAAAGTGCTGCATTTGAAGTAGCTCTTTTCCAGAAGAAACCGAGAATGAACATGGCAAATATACCTGGAGAAACAAAGCCTGTGTACTCTTGGATATATTGGAATCCACCTTTTTTATCGATACCCAAATATGGTGCAATAATAACACCCAACACCATGGCTACAACTACCGCAATTTTACCGGTAAAAACAAGGTTCTTTTCAGAAGCATCGGTTTTTAATACTTTTTTGTAAATATCAAGTGTGAAAATGGTTGCAATACTGTTTGCTTTACCAGCTAATGAGGCTACAACTGCTGCAGTTAATGCTGCAAACGATAAACCTTTTAATCCGGCAGGTAATAAGTTTAACAGTACCGGGTAAGCACGGTCTGGATTAACAGATCCGTCCTGCAGCATTTCCGATTGGAAAGCCCCGTCTTTATACAATACATAAGCTGCAATACCTGGCAATACCACAATAATTGGCATTAATAACTTTAAGAATGCAGCAAACAAAATACCCCCACGGGCAGTTTTTAAATCTGCACCYAAAGCACGTTGMGTRATGTATTGRTTACAGCCCCAATARTTWARGTTYACAATCCACATACCGCCTACWARYACGCTTAAKCCMGGTAAATCAATGTAATTCTCATTTTCAGGTTTTAAGATCATGTGGAAGTGTTCTGATGCTTTTGAGGTCATAAGGCTATAACCTTCAAAAATACCTGAGGTTCCGTAATGGGTAGAAACCAGGTTTAATGCCAGGTATGTTGTGGCCAAACCACCCAGAATTAAGAAAAATACCTGAATAACATCGGTATAACCGATTACTTTCATCCCGCCAAGTGTAATTACGATGGCAAAAGCCGCAATGGCATACATACAGAAAGTCAAATCGAATCCAGAGATACTGCTAACAGCTAAAGCACCTAAATAAAGAATTGATGTTAAGTTTACCACTACGTACAACAATAACCAGAACACAGCCATAATCATGGCAACGGTTCCGTTGTAGCGTTGGTGTAAAAACTGCGGCATTGTGGCGATCTTGTTTTTCAGGTAAACCGGAATAAAAAAAACAGCAACAATAACCAGGGTAAGGGCAGCCATCCACTCGTAAGTTGCAATTGCCAATCCCATCTTAAAGCCCGATCCGCTCATGCCGATAAACTGTTCCGCAGAAATATTCGATGCAATTAAAGATGCACCGATTGCCCACCATGTAAGTGAACCTTCAGCTAAGAAATAATCTTTTGAGCCTGTGGATGCGGATTTTTTCTTATTGTAGATGTACAGACCGTAAGCAGCCACAATAACGAAGTACACCGCAAATACAATGTAATCCTTCGTGTCCAATAAATTGTTTTTCATTAATATAATAGTGGTTATTTGGTTTAGAAATCTAAATGTAGTAAAATCATAAATTAATCTCAGCTTTTTTTTGAATTAAAAAGTGTTAAAGTAACGTTTATTAATTTGGGCTGCTAAAAATTAACAGCTATTCTACTTTCCACACGCTACCGGATGGGTTAAATTAATGGAGGTCGCCCCAGTTTTCATCCATGGTCTGTGTCTCCACAGATCATTCTAATTAAATCAAATGCCCGTGGTCTGTGAATACACAGACCACTGAGATTACATTTATAAAAATAAATTAAATATACCTGTTAATTAAGTTTTCCAGGTATTCTTGCTTTCCGCTGCGTACCTCTGGTTCGCCGTTTTCTGCAGCATAATTTCTCAAATCTTCCAAACTTAGTTTGCCTTGTTCAAATTCGGCACCCTTTCCACTATCAAATGAAGCATAGCGGTCGGTTCTTATTTTTTTGTAATCAGATTTTTGAAGAATGGCATCTGCAGTGATTAATGCCCTTGCGAAGATATCCATGCCGCCAACGTGTGCATAGAACAGGTCTTTGGGGTCTGTAGAGTTACGGCGGATTTTAGCATCGAAGTTTACACCTCCACCCTGTAAGCCACCACCTTCTAAAATGATCAACATCGTTTCCGTTAGTTCGTTAATATCGTTAGGGAACTGATCGGTATCCCAGCCATTTTGATAATCGCCACGGTTTGCGTCGATAGAGCCTAATAAGCCATTATCTACTGCAACCTGTAATTCATGCTGGAAAGTATGGCCGGCCAAGGTAGCGTGGTTAACTTCTAAATTTAATTTGAAATCGGCGAGCAGATCGTATTGTTGTAAAAAGCCTTTCACCGTTGCCGCATCGTAATCATATTGATGTTTAGAAGGCTCACATGGTTTCGGTTCGATGAAGAATGTTCCTTTGAAACCCTGTTTGCGTGCATAGTCTTTAGCTGTATGTAAGAATTTTGCCAAGTGTTCCTGCTCACGTTTCATGTTGGTGTTCAATAAGCTCATATAGCCTTCTCTTCCTCCCCAGAACACATAATTTTCGCCACCAAGAGCAATGGTAGCATCTAAAGCAGCTTTAACCTGTGCAGCGCCGTGTGCCAGCACATGGAAATCAGGATTGGTAGATGCGCCATTCATGTAGCGCTTATGGCTGAATAAATTCGCTGTTCCCCAAAGTAATTTTACCCCGCTATCTGCTTGTTTTTGCTTGGCATACTCAACAAGGGCCTGTAATCTGCGTTCGTTTTCGGCAATATCGTCGCTATAATCTACCATATCCACATCATGGAAACAATAATAAGGGATCTGCATTTTAGTGATAAATTCAAATGCCGCATCCATTTTATCTTTTGCCCTTTCTACTGCATCTTTTTTTTCATCCCAAGGGAAAATGTGCGTTGCGCCGCCAAATGGATCTGCACCATTGCCGTTAAATGAATGCCAATACGCACAGGCAAATTTAAAATGCTCGTTCATGGTTTTGCCCGCTACTACTTTGTTGGCATCATACCATCTAAATGCTAATGGATTGTCACTTTCCAGGCCTTCAAACTTGATCTGCTCAATGCCTTTAAAAAATTCTTTTGCTCCTGTTACTACTTTTGTCATGTTATTTTGTTTTTTGGTTGGTGGTCTGTTGGTCAATAGTTCATAGTCGGTCTCGCCATGTACGATCAATCATTAACCAATTGCTAATTGTTTCTCTAATATTTTTTTCCAATCCTGATAAATGGGTTCGTATGTTGCCGAATGTTGAGGGATTAAAGTTTTAATTACTTCGTGGTTGTTAAAAGCTTCTTCTGCGCTTTTAAAGATGCCAGCCCCTATCCCAGCCCCTAAGGCTGCGCCTATACTGCCGTCGTTTTCGTAAAGTTCTACCGGAATGCCTGTAACGTCGACAAAAGTTTGTGCAAATACATCACTTAAAAAGAGGTTGGCCTTCCCAGCACGGATTACTTCAGGTTTCATGCCGTTTTCTCTCATAATATCCAGTCCATATCGGAAAGAAAAGGCAATCCCTTCTTGTACTGCCCTAAAAATATCTGATTGGTTGTGAAGATTTAAGTCGATGCCTAACAACTGGGCGCCAGTATATTTGTTGTTTAACATCCGCTCGGCACCGTTTCCGAAGGGGAGCACTTTTAAGCCATTGCTTCCTATTGGTGCTTTTAATGCCAGATTATTCAGTTCGGCATATGTAGACTGTGGTGCGAAATTATATTTTGCCCAACGGTACATGCTGCCAGTGCCATTGATACAAAGTAAAACGCCGGTATGTTTTTTCTCTTCTGAATAGGTTACATGTGCAAAGGTATTCACCCTCGATTGTTTATCGTAAGTAAGATTGTTGCTTACCCCATATATCACACCTGATGTTCCGGCCGTTGCAGCAACTTCTCCAGGCTTTAATACATTTAATGAAAGTGCGTTGTTCGGCTGATCGCCAGATTTATAGGCTACCGGGATGCTGGCTGAGAGGCCTAGAGATTCTGCAACATCAGCTTTTAAATAACCGTGTTCGGAAAATAAAGCTTTCACCTGCGGAATAACGTTGCCTGAGATTCCGTAATAATCTATTACATCTTTGGAAATTTCATGATTTTCAAAATCCCAGAAAATGCCTTCAGATAATGCAGAAATACTTGTTGTAATTTCTCCTGTTAATTTCATTGAGATGAAATCGCCCGGGAGCATTATTTTATCGATGTGGTTATAGATCTCTGGCTCATTTGCTTTTACCCAGGCCAGCTTTGAGGCTGTAAAGTTTCCGGGAGAGTTTAACAGGTGTTTTAGCGATTTCTCCTCTCCAATGGCCTCAAAAGCACCATTGCCTAACTCAACGGCCCTGCTATCGCACCAAATAATACTATCACGAAGTACGTTTTGGTCTTTATCTACTACAACCAGCCCATGCATTTGGTACGCAATGCCAATAGCTTTAATCTCTTTAGGATTAAATAAGCTTGTCGAATTTAATTTGAGAATGGCTTGCTGAACATTTTGCCACCAATCATCGGGTGATTGTTCTGCCCAGCCCGATTGCAAAGATTTAATTGCTGTTTCCTCTTCCGGGTATTGTGCTGTCGCAATGTTTTTCTGTGAAGCTACATCAACAACTGCAACTTTTATAGATGAGGTTCCTAAATCAATACCTAATAAATACATGGTTTTAAATTATTTTAATATTTGGCTATGCAAACGGTTGCATAAAGATAGTAGTTAAAATATAAAACGCAAATTTTTGTAACATTTATTCCATTTTATGCAATCGGTTGAATTGAATGCTATTCCTAATTTAAACTATAATTGAATTATTTTAATAATTTATATTTTTGCCGTTACATTAAAATTAAATTATGGAAGAGATTACCTGGAATGATTTCGAAAAGGTAGAACTGAGGGTAGGCACCATTTTAGAGGCTTTCGAATTTCCAGAAGCCCGGCGGCCTGCCTATAAAGTTAAGGTAGACTTTGGCGAATTCGGCATAAAAATGAGCAGTGCGCAGATTACCAAACATTATTCTTTGGACGAATTACCGGGGAAACAGATTGTAGGGGTGATCAACTTTCCGAAAAAACAGATCGGAAAATTTATGTCCGAATTTTTGGTAACTGGTTTTGCTGACGAAAACGGTGATATCGTATTGACTGC
>NZ_JBFTQI010000030.1:0-16830 GCF_056398925.1 Pedobacter sp. 01T416_2 | reverse complement strand
CAATTAATCCACGCCATTTTCCCTTAAATCTGATAAGATCGACATCTTCCGCCAGAGATATAAATGCATCATCAATACAATCATCCGCTACTATCCCAAAATTCATATCAATGCGCATCCAATAAACATCTTCAAACAAAAGTTTTCCTATTCCACTGTCGTACCAATCAATTTCAAAGGTGATAGTATCTTGTTTTCCTGGTTTAGTTCTATCTATTTCGACTCTCTTTATAACTGAGTCGTGCCAGTATAATTCATCAAATTTCATATTGGTAGTAATTAGTTTTTGCGACCATAATTAGTAGCGCCATTCAATAGGATCTGGGTTTTGTCGGATTTGGGAAATAATAATAGTACTAATTTTCTTAAAATCAATAAATCTTGTGGTAATTAATTAATTGATCAAACGTTTGTCTACAAAATATAGGTATAAAATTGCCTTTTTAGGTCTGTAAAGACTTTTTTTTATAACTTTGGGCGTAAAATCAACCATATAAAAAGGCCATGTATAAAACATTACAACCTGTTCTTCAGAAAGAACTTGAAGAAATCGAAAACGCTGGATTATTTAAACGCGAAAGAATTATTATTACCCCTCAGGGTGCCGACATTAAGGTAAGTGGCGGTGCTGAAGTAGTTAACTTTTGTGCAAATAATTATTTAGGGCTCTCTTCTCATCCAAAGGTGATAGAAGCGGCTAAAAAAGCGATCGACGATCATGGCTATGGAATGTCTTCAGTGCGTTTTATCTGCGGCACACAAGATGTACATAAAGAATTGGAGGCTAAAATTTCTAAATTTTTAGGTACAGAAGATACCATTTTGTATGCTGCTGCATTTGATGCCAATGGTGGTGTTTTTGAACCATTATTTAATGCAGAAGATGCCATTATTTCTGATGAATTAAATCACGCATCAATTATCGACGGTGTTAGGTTGTGTAAAGCACAACGTTTCCGTTATAAAAATGCAGATATGGAAGATCTGGAAAAACAGTTAATTGCTGCTAAAGATTGCAGACATAGAATCATTGTTACCGATGGTGCTTTCTCTATGGACGGATCAGTTGCTCCGCTGGATAAAATTGCAGATCTGGCCGATAAATACGAGGCCTTGATTATGATCGATGAATCGCACTGTACAGGTTTTATCGGTAAAAATGGCCGCGGAACACACGAACACTTCAATGTAATAGACCGTATTGATATCATCACCGGTACTTTAGGTAAAGCTTTAGGTGGTGCATCTGGCGGTTTTACTTCAGGTAAAAAAGAAATCGTTGATATGTTGCGTCAACGTTCACGTCCTTATTTGTTCTCTAATACCTTAGCGCCAGCAATTGCAGGCGCATCTATCGCAGTATTAGATATGTTAAGTGAAACCACTTCGTTAAGAGATAAATTAGAAAATAATACGAAGTATTTCCGTGAAAAAATGACTGCAGCTGGTTTCGATATTAAACCAGGTTTCCATCCAATTGTTCCGGTAATGTTGTACGATGCAAAAATTGCACAACAATTTGCTGCTAAAATGTTAGAAGAAGGTATTTATGTAATCGGGTTCTTTTATCCTGTTGTGCCTCAAGGTAAAGCGAGAATCCGTGTACAATTATCAGCCGGACATGAGCAACATCACTTAGATAAAGCGATTGCTGCATTTACTAAGGTAGGGAAAGAATTGGGTGTAATTTAAAATCTATATATCTACGATAACTATAAAAGCCGCTTAAGCGGCTTTTATAGTTTATGGGTCCATTTTCTTTTATAATGGTATTGTAAACAGATTATTTGAACTCATTTACCCCTAAAATTATTGGATAATTTGCCGTATATTTGAAGCCATGTTACAGGACAAAATAACACAATATACCGATAAAATTAATGCTTTCGTAACTGAAAAAGCAGACGAGTTAGAGCAATTCCRCATCAAATATTTAGGAAGTAAAGGCGTAATCAAAGAGATTTTCGACGAATTCAAATCTGTTTCTGTTGAAGAAAAAAGATCGTTAGGTAAAGTTTTAAATGAGTTTAAGCAACTTGCCGAATCAAAATACTTAACCTTAAAAGAATCTACAGAAAGTGCCGAGGTGAAAACTGAAAACGCACAACAAGATTTAACTTTGCCAGGTGAAGGTTTCGAGATTGGCTCGCGCCACCCTTTAGCTTTAGTGCGCCGCGAAATTGTAGAAATTTTTGCCAAACTTGGTTTTACAGTAGCAGAAGGTCCTGAARTTGAAGATGATTGGCATAACTTCTCAGCACTGAATTTTCCTGAAGAGCATCCTGCAAGAGACATGCAAGATACTTTCTTCATAAAAAAAGGTGGAGAAAAAGGCGATATTGCACTGCGTACACATACTTCTTCTGTACAGGTTCGTATGATGGAGCAGGGTCAACCGCCATTCAGGGCAATCATGCCTGGTCGTGTTTACCGTAACGAAGCCATTTCTGCACGTGCACACTGCTTTTTCCATCAGGTAGAAGGTTTGTATGTTGATGAAAATGTTTCATTTGCCGATTTAAAACAAACGTTATTTTATTTCGTTCAAGAATTATACGGAGAAGGTACAAAAGTGCGTTTCCGTCCATCATATTTTCCTTTTACAGAGCCATCTGCAGAGATGGATATTTCTTGTACCATTTGTAAAGGAGCAGGCTGCCAGTTTTGTAAATACAGTGGTTGGGTTGAGATTTTGGGCTGCGGTATGGTAGATCCCAATGTTTTGGAAAATTGTGGTATCGATTCGAAAAAATACAGCGGTTTTGCATTTGGAATGGGAATAGAACGTATTACCAACCTGAAATACGAAATTAAAGATCTGCGTTTGTTCTCTGAAAACGATGTACGTTTCTTGAAGCAATTTAAATCTGCTTTAATTTAATGATGAAGTATTTATATAGCATATTGTTTGTACTCTTAATTACCACAGGCTGTGGCAAAGATGAAGGTTACATTCCTGATGTGCCGGTAAATTATAATGTAACACTTCAAGAGTTTTCCATTAAGCAAAAAGATAATGTTATGCTAGTTGCTGATCGGGGTGTTGGAGGTTTAATTATTGTGAGAATATCATCCAACAGTTATGTCGTATTTGATCGTTGCAGTACCGTAAATCCTGAAAAAATTTGTAAAGTAGTGCCTGATGACAGTGGATTTACCGCAACCGATCCATGTTCGGGCGCAAAATTTTCACTGCTTGATGGTAGCCCACAAAAAGCCCCCGCAGAAAGAAGCTTAAAAGCATATAATATTTCTTTGCAGGGCAATACACTATTACACGTAAGCAATTAAAATGGAAGCTGAAAAAATAAAAGAAACAGTAAAAAAGGCTGCCAAAGAACTATTTAGAAAATACGGTTATCATAAAACCAGTGTAAACGAAATTGCTAAAAAGGCGCGTATTGCCAAAGCAACGATTTACAAATATTTCGAAAGTAAAGAACAGGTGCTGGATAGTATCCTAATGGATTACCTTGATCAGAATCTTCACGAAATCCTGCATAATAAATTAAGCTACGCATCAGAAGAAGAGCATTTAAAAGCATTGGTAATGAAAACCAGCCGTTTATCTTTTACGGCCTGTAACGAATTTATCGGGTGGGATTTCGTTCGCGAAAATGCAAACTCACAGGAATTCTTAAAACACTTGTCAGATCAGCTTGAGGCTTTATTATTAGCCGCTTACCTGCAATTGGATAACTTTAAGAATAACCCTGCCAGAAGAGAAGGATTAGCCTTTCTGCTAAAAGCCAGTAAGAGCATAGTATTTTCATTTGCATTTACCTCAGTTAGTGATTCTGACGTTCGTAAAAACTTTGTAAGTTTCCAGAAAGAAATATTGCCATTTTTGGTAAAAGCAGCACTTTAAATAGAAAAGTCTTTAATAACAGGTTCGTCATCTCGACCGGAACATGGCGGAGAGATCTAAGTTAAAAGTGCTCTCCAGATAGATTTAGCTTCGCTGAACACTTTGTGGTTCTCGGCTGCGTTGCACTTCGCACAATCTGGTCTTAGCATCCTGCTAAGACACTAAAAAATAAACTTATTGGTATGTCGTAGCGAGGCGCTACCACCAGAAAAAAATAAAAAGGGAACGAACGCAGAAATCCGTGCTTATCTGTGTGTACCTGTGGTTAAAAATTCGACTTATTGATTGTAATAATCTTTCATCTTAAATTTTTGCACAGTCCTTTTTATTTTTCCATCAACAAGTTTTTGCGTAATCACCGTAACATTATCTGTAATACTCGAATCTTCAATTACCGATGAGTCTTCGTAAAGCACATTTTTAGTATCATATTTATAATTGATGGTTTTGTCAAAACAGCATCCATCTTTTTGGTGGATGGCAATCTGCTTTGTTTTTTTATCAATATCGAACATGCCCAGGTTTTCGCTTGCCAGTTTAGTAAGTTCTTTATTCAGTAAAAACTTATTTTCTTTTGATGATAAATAAATGTTGTAAGATGGACTGGCATAAGCACCATTATTGCCATTTCTTATGGCGATATCTTCAAAACCATCAAAATTAAAATCGCTAAAAATTAAAGGTGTTTGGTATTTGCCCAGATCGAGCCATCCAAGTTTGGCATTCTGGGTTTCAGTTAGGCCAAAATCTAAATCTTCAGAATGGAAGGTGTCTACTTCTCTATCTGTGGCCTTATCGTAAATAATAATTGTAGCTTTTCCGCTACAAGCATTACCTTCGCATTTATCAACAAAAATTTTGGCCTTGTATTGGTCAGAGCTGTTATTAGCTAAGAATTTAAACTGTGCTTTTGAAGTATTGGCAATCAATAAAATACTGCAAAAGATAATCAAGCTTTTCATTAAATATTTTTCGGTAAAATTACATCAATATCAGTCTGTAAAAAGTTAAAAAAGGTTAACGTTTTCTTTTTCGTGTTTTGATATAGCTTTGAACTGCCGATTTTGTGGTAAGCCAATCTCTACCTTCTTTGTAAGCATCTATTTTGCCCTGCCTCGCTAACAAACTCACATACTCCTGCCCATATGGAACATCAGGTTCTGAAACAATATGCGATATTAGTTCGTAATCTCCGTAGGTGTTTCCTGGCAATGCATTTATATAGATGTTTAACGAGCGCTCCAGAGCCTGCAGCATTAACAAACAAAGCTTATGGTAATTACCCTTGTTGGCTTGGTTAAGTGCCTCGTAGTATTTCTTTCTGTCGTTTTTAAGGATAATGGCAGGTGGGAAGCCTTTGCGCATGAGCAGTAAATTCATGGCAAGCCTCACCGTACGGCCATTTCCATCAAAAAAAGGATGAATCCAAACCAATTTATGATGGAAAATAGTAGACAGTAAAATGTCATTTAAGCCTAAAGGATTATCATTAACGAAGCCAACTAATTCATCTAATAGATCAGAAACGTTGTTAGCGTTGGGCGGTGTAAAATTTGCACCAACAATACGAACACCGCCGTTTCTTAGCCGGTCTGCATAATCATCTTCAATGCTCCTGAGCACTAAGCCATGAAGCGACAAAATATCGATGCTTCTAAGCGCGTAGTTCTTATTGACTATGGTATAGAGGTAATCGATGGCTTTTGCGTGGTTATAGGCTTCAAAATGCTCTCTCAATGATTTCCCTTTAACGGTCATACCTTCCTGTAAAACTATTTGGGTTTCTTTGAGGCTTAAAGTGTTTCCTTCTATGCTATTGGAGTTGTAAGTCCATTCTAAGGTAAGGTCTTCTTTGATACGGTGTAGCGCGCTATTAGGCAGTGGCCTTGAGGTTTCTAACCTGGCTTTTTTCTCGTACAACCTGTCTATTTGAGGTAATAGTTCTTCTAAATCGCTTAAATCGAATTTCCACATACCCAAATATAATAACTATCGGTTTGATTTAAAAATTCACTTATCCGATATTAAAGATTTTTATCCAAAAAAAATGATAGCTGATTTGCTACCATTTAAAAACCTTCTTTTTTCAGTTATTCCCATTTGAATACTTTTACCGCAACAGCGTAAATACCAATGCCCCAAAGCAATAGGATCATGATCTGGAATTTAACGTCCCATAAGCCCAAGCCCTCAAAAGCCACTTTGCGCATGGCATCGTTTAAATAGGTAAGGGGTAATGCTCTACTAATGGGCTGTAACCAGCTAGGAAAAGCCTCGATAGAAAAGAATGTCCCTGATAGTAAAAACTGTGGTAAAGTAACGATGTTCGAGATGGGTGGTACCATACTTTCGTTTTTAGCAATGCCTGAAATGATAAAACCAAAGCCCATAAAAACAATCACACCAAGCGTAGCCAGTATGAGCATATTGACGACGGTGAGCGCACCATGGACGAGTGTAAAGCCAAAAAAGAAATGACCTATCAAAATGATAAACAACGCACCAATTAAGGCAAAACCAATGCGGGCAATACCTTCGCCGATTACAATGCTTGAACGCCTTACTGGTGTTGCAAAAAAGCGTTTAATAACCAGGGTTTGGCGCAGACTTAAAAAAACGAATGCAGTTCCGAAAACACCCGTGCTTAATAGCGAGAAACCTAACTGCCCAGGAAGTATAAAATCGATGGTTTTATATTCGCGGCCAGTAATGGTGCTTTCTTTTATCTCTGCTACTGTCGGTTTTAATGTTTTATCGTAAAAAATATTGTTTAAAACCGATTTTAAAATCCCGCCTTTATCTCTTGATGCGGAGGTGTAAACTACGTTGACCGAATAAGCAGCTGAATTGACTTTTCTGTGAACATCAATCATGGCATCAACATTGCCTTTTTCTAACAGTTTATCAAACTCAGCTTTCGATTTATCTTTAACCAGGCGGATCATTCCTGTTTTTTCCAACATGCCCATTACCGGGTTGTTTACATCAGAGCCCGGTGCTACGCCCACATCGATGCGTGTTCCTCCGCCACCTAAAAATCCGAAGACTAAAATAAATATCAAAGGAAAAGCAAGCGTAAATACCACTGCCGATGGGCTCCGCATAATTGACCGGAAACTCGCTTTGGCAAGGGCAAGGGTTGCTGTAAGGTTATTGTATTTTTTCATTTACTATTTGATTAATAGTTGTACTGTTTTTATGTTCTTAAACCCGATTGTAGTGTAAATCCTTTTTGTTTTAGATGTTTTATTACCTATTGATGGATTTACAAAAAGATTGTAACGGAAAGCGGGCGTAACGTTAATTGTAATGCTGTCCTTGCTTTTCAAAAGAAAATTAATTATTCTCTCCATTCCTGGCCGGTAAGATTGATGAAAACATCTTCCAGATTGGCCTTTTTAACCTCTTTTTTGCGCTCAAAACCACTGCTCACTAATTTATCTATTAAATTATCAGGAGTATCCAGCGCGATAATCTGTCCGCGTTCTACAAAAGCAACGCGATCGCAAAGTTGTTCAGCCTCGTCCATATAGTGGGTGGTGATTACAACGGTGGTGCCTGCATTTCGGATTTCGATAATCAGATCCCAGAGATTTCTTCGGGCCTGTGGGTCTAAGCCTGTAGTGGGCTCATCCAAAAAAATAATTTTGGGTTGGTTGATTAATGTAGTTGCTATAGAGAAGCGCTGTTTCTGGCCGCCAGAAAGTGCTTTGTATTTGGCTTTGGCCTTATCCTGAAGGTTTACTTTCTCCAGCATTTCCATCGGTTTGATGCTGGCACCATATAAACCAGCAAAAAGTTCGATCAGTTCGATGAGATTCAGATTTGGATAATAACCAGCTGCTTGTAGCTGTACGCCAATAATCTGTTTAATATCCTGCGGCTGTTTGTCGACAGAAAAACCATCAACGATAATTTCTCCGGAGGTTTTATCCCTTAGGGTTTCAATAATTTCGAGGGTAGTGGTTTTTCCGGCACCATTAGGGCCAAGCAGACCAAAAATCTCATGCTCGTAAACTTCAAAGCTAAGCCCTTGAACGGCCACGAAATCATCGTATTTTTTTACCAGGTTTTTAACGCTGATAATGGCTTTTTTTGTTTCCATGTTGCGAATGTAAGCAGCTTTAAATGAATAGAGAATGAATTTGTAGATGGATAACCGAAAATGTCGGTAAAATGATGTTTGTAGTAGGTAAAAACATTAATTGGTGCTCTTTTTGGTTAAAATGATCACATCGCGATCTATCGAGTCTATTTTATAAGTGTTTTTAGCCTTGTTAAAAGCTTCGCCGAAAACAATTTGATCTTTTAGAAAACTAAACTTTCCTTTTGTATTTATACTGTCGGCAGGAATAACATACGATTCTCTATAAGTGCGATCGTATTCCATTCTGTGTTTCCAGGGGTTTTGGTATTCGCGTACCTTTTTTCCCGTAAAGGTTCCATTGGTTTTAAGCGATACCAAGTAGGTAGTTTTTAGATCATATGATTCAATACTCCACGTGGTATCGGGCTTTTTTGTCGCGTTAAATTTATAGATTAACCCATATTGTATTTTCTCTACAAATTCCCTGTTATTGGTTACTGAATTTTGAAGCCTGAAATTGGCATTTGTGCCATAGAGGGTGTCTAAGCTTTTATTTGCGACAAATTTCCAGTCCGCATAAATATAATCTTTAGCGTTAAGTACTTCATTTATTCTTTTTAAGTAAATCGTGTCGATGCTAGCAGCTGCACC
Organism: Pedobacter sp. 01T416_2; assembly: GCF_056398925.1. NCBI lineage: Bacteria > Pseudomonadati > Bacteroidota > Sphingobacteriia > Sphingobacteriales > Sphingobacteriaceae > Pedobacter > Pedobacter sp. 01T416_2. The sequence goes on along the minus strand of NZ_JBFTQI010000030.1, from coordinate 8,224 downwards.
CTTTCCCTGTCCGCCACCAAAAGGGTTATGTCCTTCTATGTTGTAACTCAAAAATCCTTCTTTTTTTATAATTTCAGAAAAGTGAAGGGGAGGGGCTTCCATCATGAAGATTTCGGATATGAAAAATTTACTATAACGGAGTTCTTTTAAATAAAACTTACCATTTGCATCTGTAATGGTTTCGCCCACCTTACAGCCAACAACAGGGTTGTTCTGATAATCCAATATAGTGCCTGTAATTGCCGGTCTTGATAATCTGGAAATACAGGAGCTGAAGAAACATAATAAAACAGCAATACACGCAATAAAAAGGTTTTTCAACATGTTCTAATTTAAATAAAAAAACACTGCCAATAGGATTGAGCAGTGTTTTAATGCTTTAATAAAAAGACTTGTAGTTTACCAGGATAATTCGCCCTTCATTACATCAACAAAATCGTCGAATAAGTAACGCGAATCGTGTGGACCTGGTGAAGACTCTGGGTGATACTGAACCGAAAATGCTTTTTTACCTTTAACACGGATACCCTCGATTGATTTATCGTTTAAGTTAACGTGGGTAATCTCTACTTTATCAGAGTTTCTAACCTCATCAGGAATTACACCAAAACCGTGGTTTTGTGAGGTAACTTCGCAGTGGTTTTTGATAATGTTTTTTACCGGATGGTTTAATCCACGGTGACCGTTAAACATTTTCATGGTGCCAATACCATTAGCTTCGGCCAATAACTGGTGACCTAAACAGATCCCGAACATTGGTTTATTTACCGCTAGAATATCTTTGATTGTTTCTACGGCGTAAGGCATCACTGATGGATCGCCAGGGCCGTTAGAAATGAAATAACCATCAGGGCTGAATTTTTCCATTTCGGCAAAAGTAGTTTTCGCCGGGAAAACCTGAACGTAGATATCGCGGTTTTCGAAACTGCGCAAAATATTTTTCTTGATACCTAAATCTAAAGCCGCCACTTTTAAGCTCGCTTCAGGGTTGCCATAAAAATAAGGCTCGGTTGTACTTACTTTAGATGAAAGCTCTAGACCTTCCATTGAAGGTACTTCGGCTAATTTTTGTTTTAATTCTTCTAAATCCGTAATCTCAGAAGAAATAATCGCATTCATTGCGCCTTTATCTCTAATGTGGCGAACCAACGCACGTGTGTCAATATCAGAAATGGCAACCAAGTTGTCGTTCTGAAAATAATCCTGAATCGATTCTGTTGCTTCTTTACGGCTATAAACGATGTTGTAATTTTTGCAGACTAAACCAGCAATTTTAATCGAACCTGATTCGATTTCATCTTTGTGGATACCGTAATTACCAATATGCGCATTGGTGGTAACCATTATCTGGCCAAAATAACTTGGATCAGTAAAAATTTCCTGGTAACCTGTCATCCCGGTATTAAAACAAATTTCGCCAGTAGTGGTGCCAATTTTTCCGGCCGCTTTGCCGTAAAAAACTGTGCCATCGGCCAGTAATAAAATCGCAGGTAACTTGGTGTAGTTAGTCATGGTAATTACAATATGGATTTTGATTTAAAAAAGAGTTGAAAAAAGAATGGCTTTCGGCATTAAAGCCGTTTTTGCTGGGTGCAAAAAAAGATGAATATATCCCTTCCATTTCGGGGTACAAAGATAGAGTTTTAGATTGGAAATGTAAAGAGAAAAGTGAAATAAGGCTGGAGCTAAAAGCAGAAAGACTAAAGCTGAAAGCAGTGAGACACGATTTAAATAAAAAATGATTTTGGCCTGAAATAGCTTTGGTCTTTTACCTTTAGTCTTTTCAGCTTAATTAAAGAAAAAACAATACTTTTGGCAACACAAAACAAATCCCATGTCGGTACATAAAGAAATCAAACGCATCACCACGCACACTTTACAGGAAATGAAGCAACGTGGTGAAAAAATATCTATGTTAACGGCCTACRATTACTCGATGGCTACCATTTTAGATGATGCAGGATTAGACGTTTTACTTGTAGGTGATTCTGCTTCTAATGTAATGGCTGGTCACGAAACAACTTTGCCTATTACGCTAGATCAGATGATTTACCATGCTGCCTCGGTAATCAGGGCAGTTAAACGTGCTTTTGTTGTTGTCGATTTACCTTTTGGCTCTTATCAGGGAAATTCAAAGGAAGCTTTGAACTCAGCGATAAGGATTATGAAAGAATCGGGCGCCCACGGTGTTAAATTGGAAGGCGGCGAAGAAATTATCGAATCGGTTCAACGTATTATCACAGCAGGAATACCTGTAATGGGGCATTTGGGTTTAACACCTCAGTCGATTTATAAATTCGGAACATATACAGTCCGCGCTAAGGAAGAAGAAGAAGCAAATAAGTTAAAAACAGATGTTTTGGCTTTACAGGCTGCGGGCTGTTTTGCTATCGTATTAGAAAAAATTCCTGCTGCTTTAGGTAAAGAAGTTACAGAAAGCTTGAATATTCCAACTATTGGTATTGGTGCCGGACAAGACTGCGACGGCCAGGTTTTGGTGGTAAATGATATGATTGGCTTAACAAAAGGGTTTAAACCACGTTTTTTACGTCAGTATATTAATTTATACGATGAAATTTTAGGCGCAGCACAATCGTACATTCGTGATGTAAAAGCAAACGATTTCCCGAACGAGAAAGAACAGTATTAAGTTTGGGTTGGGCGTTTTGAGTTTGGAGTTTTTTCAAGCGCAGATAAACCATCCAACTTTAAACAAATTAACCAATTGACTTTTGCAATAGACGATTTGCCTTGTTAAGTGAACTAATGACGAATGAACCAATAAACTAACCGATGCCAATTACCGATAACGACATCCTTTTTGAAGACAACCATTTAATCGCCATTAATAAAAGAGCAGGTGATATTGTGCAGGTTGATGAAACCGGCGATGAGCCTTTGGATGAACAGGTGAAAAAGTATATCGCTAAAAAGTACAATAAACCCAATGGTGCTTTTTTGGGTGTAGTACACCGATTAGATCGGCCGGTGAGCGGCGTAATCTTATTTGCTAAAACGAGTAAGGCTTTGGAACGGATGAATGCCGTTTTTAAAAATAGAGAAGTAAAGAAAACCTATTGGGCAGTGGTGAAGAACAAGCCGGAGAAAGAGTCGGCTACTTTGATCCATTGGCTGGTTAAAAACCCGCAGAAAAATGTCGTTTCCTATTATAATACAGAGGTTACTGGTAGTCAGCGTGCGGAGCTTTCTTACAAAGTAAAGGCGAAGGTTGGCGATTATTACCTCTTAGAAGTAGATCCCTTAACCGGACGTTCGCACCAGATCAGGGTTCAGCTCTCATCAATGGGGTGCCCGATTATGGGTGATAATAAATATGGCTATCCCCGCGGAAGCAGAAAAGGGAGCATTTGCCTACATGCCCGCCGTTTACAATTTATACACCCGGTTAAAAAAGAACCCGTAAATATATTTGCCAAGCTGCCTGTTGATGGTTTTTGGGAACGCTTTGAAGACTTATAGCACAACAATATTTAATATAATTAAAATATCCGGTCACAATATTTAAGTATTTGATCGGATTTTTTATGATTTGGCATCATATTTCGTCTGTTCAGGACTAAAACCAAATTAATCATGAAAAACACCATCTTATCTATCGCTGCAGCAGGCTTATTGGCTTCTACATTAGTTTCGTGTGATAGCACTAAAAAAACGGAAACAACCAAAGACTCTAGTGAAATTTCCGCTAATGGAGACACCATTACCAAAATAACGACAAAAACAACTGAAACAGTTAAAACCGATGTTCCAACTTTCTCAAGTGAAGAGGTAAACAAAGGGCTTGCTGAATATGCTAAACTTAAAGACGAATATGTTGCAGCTGTGAAAAGTAAAAATGCTGCAGAAATTAAAGCGTTAAGCGATAAATACACGGCTTGGGCAAATCAGGCAACGGGCTGGGCAAGCAAGCTAAAGCCAGATGAAATACAAAAATACTCTGATTATATGCTTAAATTAAGCGAAGAATGGACGAAAGCAGCAAAGGAAGCAGTAACTAAGTAAAGCTCAGATTATAGAAAATCGTCATTCTCGCGTATGCGGGAATCTTAAAGCACTTTTGTTAGGCATTAAGATTCCCAATCAAGTTGAGAATGACGGTTCTTCGGAATTTATTTACAATCAATTTTGTCAAAAGTCATTAATCCATCAAACTTTAGTTTGCTTAGGTCTTTGAACTTGGTTTTTCCTTTTACTTCCTCTACATCGCCAAATCCCTCTGCTAGCTGATCACCCTTTTTCAAAAAAGCCACTTCCCTAATAGATGTTTTGCCTTCAGACTGAAAAGTATAGTTAGCAATTATGGTATCGCCTTTAACAATTCCGGCTATTATACCTGCATTTTTATCTTTTTCGTATAAATTATAACCTAATGTACCTGTTACCTTATTATCCGCTGTTTTTAACGATAGGGTGGCAGTATCCCGGTTTTTAATGTACTGGAAGCACCGAATAGAATCGGGGCTTGCCGTTGCATTGGTTACTATGGTGGAATCTATTTTAGCCTGTGTTTTTTTTGCCGTGCCACCCTGGCAAGATGCCAGCAATAAAGCGGCTGCTCCTAGTATTGGGAAGATGTTTTTCATTAGGATATATTCTTTTCTTATCGGATTGATTTTTTATTATTAAGCAAAGCCCCTGCCAAAAAGATTCTTAAACCTGTGCCGATCTTACATCGGAATTAAGTTTATCCTAAATATATGAGCTATGTTATAAGCTTAACTGGGAAGTTATTTTAAAAAAAACAACGAAATGTTGGTTCCTTTGTGTTCTTCAGATTTTATATCGACCTCTATTTTATGGAATCGGGCAATACTTTGCACAATGGCTAGCCCCAGGCCAAAGCCGTTTTCTTCGGTATTTCCCCTTTTAAATCGATCGAAAGCATTTTCTACGAGTGCTGCGCTCATGCCAGATCCGGTATCGCTGATGGTGAGGATATATTTTTCGGCTTCGGTTTTATCTGTTATGGCAATGGTCCCCCCCTCAATATTATACTTTATTGCATTATTGATAATATTGATTAAAAGGGTATGTATCAGTGCTTTATTTCCGGTAAAATGAAAGTCCTTCGAAAGGTGAGCATTATAACTGATATTTTTATCTGCTATTCGATCTTCCAGATCTTCATATATATCATCGATTTCCTGTTTGAGGCTAATTTCTTCGGTTTTTAGATACTGATTGTTTTCTACCTTCGAAATGAGCAATAAGCTGTTGATAATTACCTTTAAGCGGTTTAAGGTTTTTAAAGAGGCGTAGATTTTATTTTCATGCTCTACAGGAATATCTCGAGTATTGAGCATATTTTCGAAGCGCGTACTTAAAATTGAAATAGGGGTAAGCAGCTCATGCGAAACGTTAGCTATAAACTGCTTTTCTAAAGCAAAAAGCGTATTTATTTTACGCATTAAAGAGTTTATGCTATTGTCAAGGATTTTAAAATCGTTGGTGGTAGTTGGTATATTCTGATAATTGTAATGGGAAGGATCATCAACTAGATTGATCTTTTTGTCGATAATGAGGTAAAAAGGCTTTAATAAAAAGTTTGAGAAGGTAAAATCTGCTACCAAAGTAATAAGTAAGGCGGCAACCAGCACAATCAGCATGTAAAAACGGATCGAATTTTTAATGGATTGGAGCGCCGTCATTGTTTCTCCAATCTCCAGATTATACCAGTTTGTATGATACGAAAATTTATAATTGAGGATTCTATATACTTCAATATCGCCTTCAATTTCCCTCTTTTCTGTAAATACTTTTGCTGTGGAGTCTTTCTGGTTATCGGGGATATCTGTTAAAACGATAAATTCTTCCTTTAAAATATTGTAATCGGTAAAAGATTGTTCCTTATTTAAAAGGCTATCGATCTCATTATCGTTTAAGTTTTTAATGATTTTGTTTTTCTTTTTGATTAAACGGTTGTCAAATTGGTTGTAAGCAAGTTTATCCAACGAAAATAGAATGATAGCCCCCAATACCAGAATAATGGCAATTTTGGTTACTGCATTGTATAAGGAAAACTTAACCTGTAACTTCATTTTATTTAATGGTTCATTGGTTCAATTGCCATTGGTTCATTGGTAGATCGACGCTTAACTTCTGACTTCCCGACTCTCTAGCAATTAATCCTATAGCCAATACTCCTTACGGTTTCAAACCAATCTGTTACACTCACTGCTGCAAGTTTTTTTCGCAGGTTTTTAACATGAACATCAACAAAGTTGGAATCAGAATTAACTTCTAAAATATCACCCCAAACGTGTTCAGTTAAACTCATTCTAGATACCACACGGTTTTTGTTCAACACTAAATAGTTAAATATTTCGAATTCCTTTTTGGTAAGGTTTAGTCTTTCATCACCAAATGAAACAGTCCTGTTCTGGATATTGAGCAAAAAATTATGAATGTTTACCTCATTTTTCTCCAACTTATGTTTTCTACGGGTAATGGCATGCATGCGCGCTAAAAGTTCATTTAGCGAAAATGGTTTTGGTAAATAATCGTCTGCGCCTTCATCAAGCCCCTTAATCCGGTCATCTACAGCACTACGGGCGGTTAAGATAATTACAGCATCATCACGATCTTTCATGGCCTTTAACTGTTTTAAAATTTCAAAACCATCACCATCTGGCAAACCTAAATCGAGTAAAATGAAATCATAATTGTTTACAAATATTTTTTCTTCCGCAGAAGATTTTTTCCAGGCATGCTCTACAATAAATCCTTCTTTGCTCAAGAATTCATCCATTTCAAGCGCCAGGCTTTTTTCATCTTCAACTATGAGTWCGTTCATTTTAATTTAGTTAATGTTCTTTAGTCTTTCAGCTTTATGCTTTAGTCTCTAAAACTAAGTTAATATTTTTTAAGATGATCGCACAAGCTTCTTCAATTTCTTCTTTGGTAATAATTAAAGGAGGAGCAATGCGCATAGAATTGCTGCAATGTAAAAACCAGTCTGATAACACACCATCTAAAATGCAGGCATCAATGATTTTTTTATTGATCTCGAAATTTTCAAATTCAACCGCCAACATTAAACCTTTTCCCCTAATTTCTTTAATGGCAGGATGTTGAAGGAGCAGTTTAAACAATTGTCCTTTTTCTTCTACTTCTTCAACAATATGATCATCAACCAAGGTACGTAAGGTAGCCAACCCAGCAGCACAACAAACCGGATGACCACCAAAAGTAGTCATGTGACCCAAAATTGGGGTATGTGATAATACCGACATAATCTCTAGTGAACTTATAAAAGCCCCAATTGGCATTCCACCACCGATTCCCTTCGCCAGGAGCAGCACATCGGGCACAACATTATAATGCTCGAAAGCAAACATCTTGCCGCTGCGGCCGAAACCAGATTGTATTTCGTCGAAGATTAACAAAGTTCCGGTTTCTGTGCATTTTGTCCGCAAAGCCTGCATATAGCTTAAATCGGCTACCCGGATTCCGGCTTCACCCTGAATGGGTTCGATAAAAACAGCAGCAAATTCTGAAGTGATTTTATTAAGATCTGCTATATTATTATGCTCGATAAAACTTACATGTGGCAAGAATGGGCCGTAGCCGGAGGAATAGAAATCGCTTTCCATTAAACTTTCGGCACCTTGTGTACTCCCGTGGTAAGCATTTTTGCAAGCAATAAAACCTTTACGGCCAGTATAACGTTTAGCTAGTTTCATGGCGCCTTCTACAGCCTCGGTTCCTGAGTTTAAAAAGTAGGTGCAGCTTAAGCTTTCAGGTAAAATATCGGCAAGGGCTTTGGCAAAATTTACCTGAGGCGTTTGTACATATTCGCCATAAACCATTAGGTGCATGTAGGTTTCCGCTTGCTCCTGAATGGCTTTCACCACCACAGGATGGCAATGGCCAACATTACTTACGCCGATACCGGCAATAAGATCGATGTGTTTTTTGTTTTGGGCATCGTAAATGTAGATTCCTTTTGCCCTTACAAATTCGAGCATAAGCGGCGCTGGAGAGGTTTGTGCATTGTGTTGTAAAAACAACTGACGTTGGGTAAGCATGGCACAAAAGTACGGAAATGAAAGAGTGCTTTAAAACAAAAAAGACCTACATTGCTGTAAGTCTTTTTATTTATTGCCTCTGGCCGCCTTTAAATCTATTGAGTAACTCGCGTTTAAAACCTTCCTGCGCCCGGTAAAACTTTCCAACAATTTTTATCGGCAATACAGCTTTAAGT
>NZ_JBFTQI010000029.1:0-23983 GCF_056398925.1 Pedobacter sp. 01T416_2 | reverse complement strand
CTTCATTACACCGCGATTATATTCCATCAAGTTGGGCGATGTTTTATCCAACATGGGTTGATATCAGTGTATTCGTAGGTTCAATTGGTTTGTTCTTTACTTTATTCTTATTATTCTTAAGAGTATTACCATCAATCGCTATAGCAGAGGTTAAATTATTATTAAAAACTGCAAGTGAGCAAGCCAAAATGAAACAGATTAAAGAAGGGCATGAGAATAAAGAATACGTTGCAGAATACGTAGAGTCTTTAGAAAAATTTGATAGTGTTAAACAAGAAGATTACGCAAAAATATAACAATGAGTGATATCAAATATATTTTAGGCAGTTTTGGCGATCCTGACGAAATGATGCACGGCATCGAAAAGCTTCAGGAAAATAACATCAGCATTCATGATGTATATACACCGATGCCTATACACGGAATAGAAGCCAAATTAGGAATTAAAAGATCTAGAATCGATATCGCGGCATTTTGCTTTGGTATTACCGGTACTTGCTGTGCATTCGCTTTGATTTATTTCTGCGCAGTAATCGATTGGAGAGTAAACATAGGTGGTAAACCATCATTTGCATTACCGGATTTTATTCCGATAATGTTCGAGCTTACAGTATTATTCTGTGCTTTCGGTATGGTGTTAACTTATTATGCATCTACTCACTTATTTCCGGGAAGAGCACCAAGAGTGATGGATTTACGTGCTACTGATGATCGTTTTGTTATTGCAGTTGATGCAAAAGACAATGTAGAACATACTGTAATTGATGGATTATTAAAAGATGCAGGTGCTTTAGAAATAAAGTATAATGAAAGGAAGTACATTAGCTATGAATAAGAATAAATTTGTTTACACGGCGTTTTTAGCTATCGCTTTTGCAGCTACCTTTTCTGCTTGTAAAGATAAACGCAGTACTGGCTTAGAATATGCCAGAAACATGTATGATCCGATTGCTTACAATCCAGATCAACCAAACAAAAATTTTAAAGATGGTAAAACAGCTCAGTTGCCACCTGCACATACTAAACCAGTAGGTTTTACTGAATATGATGAGTATCCCAATACAAAAGAAGGATATGAAGCAGCAGGTGTGAGTATGGTTAACCCTTTACCAGTAGATACAGTTAATTTAGCTCAGGGTAAACACTTATTTACCGTTTTCTGTAGCCCTTGCCACGGAGAAAAAGGCGATGGACAAGGACACTTAGTTAAAATTGAGAAATTTAGTGGTGTACCTGCTTATCAAACAGGCGCATCGTCTAGAGGTGGTAACATGGTTGATCTTACTGCAGGTAAAATTTACCACACCATTACATACGGTGTAAATAACATGGGCTCGCATGCTTCGCAAATCTCACCAACAGATCGTTGGAAAGTGGTGATGTATGTTCAACAATTACAAAAAGGACAATAGTAAAGCAGAATATAAATGGGAACTCACAATATTAATTTTAGTGAACAGTTTGAGTTTACAGGTAAAGTAAAAACCTTAAGCATTGTTGGTATCGTTATCGGTATTGCGGCTGTATTGTTCGGTTTCTTAGCCGGCGATAAAGTAATGCACGAGCGTACTTTTGCTAACCTGTTGCTTATGGCATATTACTTTGCATGCGTTTGTATGTCGGGTACATTTTTCCTGGCTGTTCAATATGTAGCTCAAGCAGGTTGGTCTGCATCAATTTTACGTGTACCACAAGCTATGGCAAAAACATTGCCTATTGCAGCTGTAATACTTGTTGTAGTAATTTCGGCAGGTTTATATACACATAATCTATATCACCACTGGCATGCTGATGGATTAACTGATCCAAACAGCCCTAACTACGATTCTTTGATCGCTGGTAAGTCGGTGTTCTTAAATGTACCTTTTTTCTTAGGCCGCCAAGTGGTGTTCTTGGGTATATATAGTATATTTTCGATCATGTTTGTTAAGTTTTCTTACAATGAAGATTTAGCAGGTGGTTTAAATTCTTACAGAAAAAGCTTTAAAAATGCTTGTATCTTCTTGGTAATTTACGGTTTTACAACGCCAATTTTTGCTTTCGATACTGTAATGTCATTAGAGGCGCACTGGTTCTCAACCATGTTCGGTTGGTATAACTTCGCCGCTATGTGGGTAAGCAGTTTAGCTACTATCGCCATTATCCTTATCTTATTAAGAAGAGCTGGTTATATGCAATGGGTTAACAATAGCCACTTACACAATTTAGGTCAGTTTATTTTCGGTTTCTCTATCTTCTGGACTTACGTATGGTTTGCTCAATTCTTATTGATCTACTATGCAAACATGCCTGAAGAGACTGTATATTTCTACAAACGCTTTGAATATTACAAGTTCTGGTTTTTCTTAAACCTGGCCATGAACTTCTTAGCGCCAGTATTATTATTAATGGACAGAGATAACAAAAGAACAGATGCAAAATTATTGTTCGTTTCTATTGTGGTACTTTTAGGTCACTGGGTAGATTACTACCAAATGATTATGCCAGGAGCGGTAGAAGAAGGACATAATGGTTTTGGGATCATTGAAATTGGTACTGCAATAGGTTTCGTAGGATTGTTTACCTTTACGGTTTTAACATCATTAAGCAAAAAACCGTTAATTGCAAAGAACCACCCATTATTACAAGAAAGTTTGCATCATCAACTGTAGTGGTGATAGGATAAAGCAAATATTTAATTATTATTATAATTAGCAGTACAGCGTACTACTTTTAAGAAAATGAGTTTAAGAAAGTTTATAACGAATAAAACGACCGCAGCTTTAGCAGTATTGATTACTGTTTTTGCAAACACTAGCGTATTTGCGCAAGATGCAGCAGCAGGTGCTGCCGCGGCACCGAAAGTTGATATGGGTGAGGTTTATAAATCGGTAATATTTTATATTCTGGTTTTCCTTGCCGTATGCTTATTCATTGCAATTATTGGTAAAGCAATAAGAGTATATGAATTAAGCCGCGAAGCACAAGGTAAATCTGTTGGCATTAACTGGAACAGGGTACACGCAAGTTTATTTGCGCTGTTCTTGGTGTTAGGTTTATATGGTGTATATTGGGAATATACTGTGCATGGCGCCATGTTACTTCCAGCTGCAGCATCTGAGCACGGAAAGAAAATTGATGATATGTTTAATTTAACATTAATCATCACCACAATCGTATTTGTGGTTACACACATCTTGTTATTCGGATTTTCTTACATCTATAAATACTCAGCCAAAAGAAAAGCTTACTATTATCCACATAATAATACAATCGAAAAAATCTGGACAATCGTTCCGGCTTTAGTATTAACTGTTTTGGTATTAATGGGTTTCTTAACCTGGAGATCTATTTTCTTCAAAGTTGAAGATCCAAACAACAAACCATTACAGATAGAAGTTACTTCTGAGCAGTTTAAATGGTCTATCCGTTATCCTGGAGCTGATGGTGTAGTTGGTAATAAAAATTACAAGTTAACTACAGCTACCAACCCATTGGGTATCGATTTTAAAGATTTAAACTCTCGTGATGATGAGATGGCTGATGAGATGGTGCTTCCGGTTGGAAAACCTGTAAAGCTGATCTTAACCAGTAAAGATGTAATTCACAGTTTTTATATGCCTCATTTTAGAGTACAGTTAAACACTGTACCGGGTATGAGAACCATTTTTGAGTTTACGCCTACTAAAACTACTGCTGAGATGCAGCAAGAAACCAACGATCCTAACTTTAAGTACCTTTTCTTATGTGCTAAAATCTGTGGGTCAGGTCACTACAACATGCAAAAAGTTGTGCGGGTGGTTTCTGAAGCTGAATACAAAACTTGGATAGCAGAACAGAAAACATACTTAAACGACGATTTAAGAAAACAATTTAATTTGCCAGTGGCACCTGCGCCTGTAAAATCAGTAGCAGATTCAGCAGCAACAGATTCTACAGCTGCGAAAACTAACCAAATGGCTTTAAATAAATAATATTAAGCAGGAGCGAACGAATTATGTCAACAATAGCATTACACGACGAACACAATCACGAWCACGCTGATCATGGGCATCATAAAGAGACTTTGATTTCAAAGTATATCTTTAGTATGGATCATAAAATGATTGCTAAGCAATTTTTAATTACCGGTATCATTATGGCGGTAATAGCAATGGGCTTATCAATTTTATTCCGTATTCAATTGGCCTGGCCAGATCAAAACTTCCCTTTCTTAGAAACATTTTTAGGTAAATGGGCAGAAGGTGGTCGTATTAAACCCGATTTTTACCTTGCACTGGTAACCATTCACGGTACCATCATGGTATTCTTTGTTCTAACGGCAGGTTTAAGTGGTACATTTAGTAACTTACTTATTCCACTTCAAATTGGGGCAAGAGATATGGCTTCGCCATTTTTGAACATGCTTTCATACTGGTTCTTCTTTACCGCTTGTGTGGTGATGATGTCATCATTCTTTATCCAAACAGGACCTGCATCTGGTGGTTGGACGGTTTATCCGCCACTATCGGTAGTTGCTAAAGCAATGCCAGGATCTGGAATGGGTATGACTTTGTGGTTAATCAGTATGGTACTTTTCGTAGCATCATCTTTAATGGGTGGTATCAACTACGTAAGTACAATTTTAAACATGCGTACTAAAGGTATGGACCTTTGGAAAATGCCATTAACCATTTGGGCTTTCTTTTTGACCGCTATTTTAGGTATCTTATCTTTCCCTGTTCTTGTAGCTGGGGTAGTATTAATGGTATTCGACCGTAGTTTTGGAACAAGTTTCTACTTGTCTGATATCGTAATGGGTACAGATATTTTACCAAATGAAGGTGGTTCTCCAATTTTATGGCAACACTTATTCTGGTTCTTAGGTCACCCTGAGGTATATATTGTAATTATGCCGGCATTGGGTATCTCATCTGAAGTTATCTCAGTAAACTCACGTAAACCAATCTTTGGTTACCATGCGATGGTTTACTCTTTAATTGGTATTACCGTATTATCGTTCATCGTATGGGGTCACCATATGTTTGTAACCGGTATGAATCCATTGTTGGGTGGTGTGTTTATGATTACGACATTGATTATTGCAGTACCATCGGCAGTAAAAACCTTTAACTACTTAGCTACATTATGGCGCGGTAACATCCGTTTCACGCCAGCAATGTTATTTGCTATCGGTTTAGTTTCATTCTTTATCTCTGGTGGTTTAACCGGTATCTTCTTAGGAAATGCTTCATTAGATATTAACTTACACGATACATACTTTGTTGTTGCCCACTTCCACTTGGTAATGGGATCTGCAGCAATCTTTGGTATGCTTGCAKGTGTGTATCACTGGTTCCCTAAAATGTTTGGTAGAATGATGAATGCTAAATTAGGATATTTACACTTCTGGTTAACTTTCATTGCAGCTTACCTGGTATTCTTCCCGCTTCACTTCTTAGGTTTAGATGGTGTACCTCGTCGTTACTATGCATTTACCGAGTTTGAATTTATGAAGAAATGGTTAACGGTTAACGTATTTGTAACATGGGCAGCTATTATGGCAGCACTAGCTCAGGTAGCGTTCTTGTTCAACTTCTTTTATTCAATCTTTAAAGGAAAAGTATCTCCTCAAAATCCTTGGGAATCGAATACATTAGAATGGACTGCGCCTGTTGAGCACCTACACGGTAACTGGCCAGGTGAAATCCCAACAGTTTACAGATGGCCATATGATTATAGCAAACCAGGACATCACGAAGATTTTATTCCTCAAACAGTTCCTTTCTCTCAAACCATGAGCTCTAACTTACCTCACGATTTTGAAGGAAATGCAGAAGCAGAAAAAATACAACAAGATTGGGAATTGGCTAACCCTGTTGAAGAAAGCAAGGGCTAGTTTAAACTTAAAATAAAATTTTAAAAGGGGTATCTGATTAAGTTTCTGCTTATCCGGATACCCTTTTCATCTTAATAGATATATGGTCAGCAGATCAGAACAACGTTTCATTAGCATTAATCTTATAACCATTGTAGTTACGCTATTGGTTATACTCGCCGGAGGTATTGTGCGCAGTACAGGGTCTGGCATGGGTTGTCCGGATTGGCCGAAATGTTTCGATCGTTACATTCCGCCAACTGATGTATCGCAACTTCCTGCCAATTATAAAGAGAAGTACGTAGCAGGTAGGTTAAAGAAGAATGAAAAGTTTGCCAAATATCTGGAAAGCATGGGCAAAGTAGCCTTAGCTGATAGTATTAGGCATGATAAGAGTATCACCATACCTGAAGAATTTAATCCAACTAAAACCTGGACCGAATATCTGAACAGATTGGCTGGGGTAGCCGCGGGGATATTCCTGTTTTTAACAGTTGTATACTCATTTGCCTACCGAAAAACGGCCAAACGAATTATCGTACTCAGTATCCTAAATCTTTTTGTAGTGGGATACCAAGGCTGGTTAGGTTCGATAGTGGTTTCTACAAACCTGGCACAATGGGTGGTAACCGTACACATGTTGTTAGCACTGGTTATTTTGGCGATATCTATTTATACCTATAATTATGCGAAGCAATTGAATAAAGCGCCTTCCGTAATTATGTACCGGATAGCGTGGTTAAAAGGTTTTTTGTTTTTTACCCTCGTAATCAGTATCGTTCAGATCGTATTAGGAACTGAGGTTAGGGAAGCGGTAGATGTTATTGCAAAGTCGCTCTCTTACGGGAACAAGAATACATGGATTTCGAAAGTAGGAGAAGTATTCTCTTACCACCGTGATTTAGCTATACTCGTAGTAATTGCCAATGCAGTAGTGTATAAAATGGTTATCGACCGTTTTAGTGGTAAGGCTGCACCGTTGTTAACCGCAAGGTTTATGTTAATAACGCTCCTCATACAGTTATTAAGTGGTTTTGCTTTAGCATATATCGCTTTCCCACCGGCAGCGCAGGCATTGCACATTTTGTTCTCTACGCTGTTATTTAGTTTACAGTTTTACCTGTACTTATTGGTTTACCGAACAAGTACATATAAACAATAATATTTAAGAAAATTGAAGCAATATCTTTCAGATTTTTCTAAACTTATCAAATTCAGGCTATCGTTTACGGTGGTGTTTTCGGCGTCGATCTCTTTTTTGATCGGACAGAAAATGCAGGTGGGTAGAGGCCATATCCCTAGTATTGATTGGGGAAACTGGTTAATATTGATTGCCGGAGGTTTTTTAGTAACCGCTGCTGCAAACTGCTTTAACGAAATTATTGAGAAGGATTTAGATAAGTTAATGTCTAGAACTAAAGATCGCCCTATGCCAGCAGGCAGAATGACTACCGGACAAGGATTGATCTTGGGGGTTTTTATGGCATTTTTAGGTACCTGGTTATTGGGGAAATTGAATCTCGAAACGGGTTTACTTTCTGTATTTTCGATCCTGTTGTATGCCTTTGCCYATACACCATTGAAAAGAAAATCGCCAATAGCAGTTTTTATAGGTGCTATTCCAGGTGCTTTACCACCGCTTATTGGATATTTAGCAGCATTCGGTAGTTTAAAAGCCGAAATGTTCCACGAAATTGATTATTACATTGCTGGCATTTTGTTTTTAATTCAGTTTGTATGGCAGTTTCCACATTTCTGGGCAATTGCCTGGGTTTTGGATGATGATTATAAGAAAGCAGGTTTTAGGTTGTTACCTACAAAGAAAAGAGATAAAACCTCTGCTTGGCTTACCTTTTTAAGTACATTAATTTTAATTCCGGTAAGTTTACTGCCAACACTATATGGTTTTGGTGGATATTACATTGCAGGTTTATCATTAATAGCCGGACTTATTTTTAGCTGGCTGGCTTTTAAACTTTTAATGAGCAGAGAATTGGCAGATGCCAAGAAAGTGATGTTCTGTTCGTTTTTTTACATCCCGGCAGTACAGTTGGGTTTATTATTAAATTTTATAGCAAAATAATTTATGGTGCTAACAATGGAAAAGATGCAGGATACGTTTGACCCAAAACCAAGAAAATTTATTGTTTGGTTATTTGTCGTATCATCAACAATTATGTTTGGTGGTTTTACCAGTTATTATCTGGTATTTGCCGCTTCGAAGGGAAAGGGGCATGGTTTGGTTTTACCAGATGCTTTTATTTACTCTAGTTTGGTAATTATTGCCAGTAGCATTACCTTGGTGCTTGCATCAAAGGCTTTAAAGAAACTGAACTTCAGCTTACAGCGCAATATGCTGTGGATTACCGTAATCTTGGCCATAGCTTTTGGAGTAATGCAGTTTAATGCCTGGGGAAGTATGGTAAGAACTGGTGCAACCCTGGTAGGAAATAACGCAGCAATATCATTTATTTATGTGGTATCTGGCATGCACTTATTACACATTATTGGTGGTGTTGGCCTTATTATTAATGCTTTAGCAGGAAGTTATAAAAGTCTGCCTGTTGCCAAAGTCCAATACAGAATGGAAATTGCTTCTATTTTTTGGCATTTTATAGATATATTATGGATATATCTGTATGTTTTTTTACTTTTGAACCGTTAAATTTGTTAACAAACTATTATACTATTTCCAAATGAATGCAGTATCACAATTAGATCAAGTTAAAACCGGACCATGGAATGGTGGTCGTTCTCCGTGGTCGGTAGAATATGGTAAAATCATGATGTGGTTTTTCCTTTTGTCAGATGCTTTTACCTTTTCATCTTTATTGATCTACTACGGCGCTCAGCGTTTTTCTAAATTAACATGGCCAGCTCCAGATAAGGTTTTTCAATCTATTCCGGGTATTGCAGAACATGGTTGGCCGTTGGTTTTCGTAGGTATCATGACCTTTATCTTAATCATGAGTTCGGTAACCATGGTTTTAGCGGTAGAGGCAGGTCACAGACGTTCTAAAAAAGAAGTTATCGGCTGGATGATTGCAACCATCATTGGTGGTTTCATGTTCTTAGGCTGTCAGGCAATTGAGTGGACTCACTTACACCACGATGGTTTCTGGTGGGGACATATTCCATCAGCAGAAGAATTAAAACATTTCTTCCTTAAACCAGAAGATGTATCATTAGTTGCTTCACAACAATTTGCAAACTTATTTTTTACCATTACAGGTTTCCACGGTTTCCACGTATTTAGTGGGGTAATCATTAACATCATCATCCTGATTATGACAATTAATGGAACTTTTGAGAAAAAAGGACATTATCTAATGGTAGAAAAAGTGGGTTTATACTGGCACTTTGTTGATTTAGTTTGGGTGTTTGTATTTACATTCTTCTATTTGGTTTAATTTATCATATTATAAAAATATTTTTATGTCAGAGCATACACATACAACAGAAGAGCACGGGCACGGGGATCATGCAGGTTTATCAAAAGGTAAAATCTGGAAAGTTTTTGGAATCCTTTTATTGATTACCGTAATTGAATTTATCATAGCGCTGGTATTAATTCCTAAAGGATATATGACCCAGCACATCGGTAATTACATTTATATTGCGTTAACCCTGTTAAAAGCATTTTATATTGTAGCCTATTTTATGCACTTAAAATATGAAAAGCTAGGCTTACAGCTTGCATTAACAGTATCATTTATTTTCATTATTTACTTTATTGTTTTAATGCTGATAGAAGGTGGGTTTTTAAACATCCACATGATGAACCATTAATGAAAAGAAGTCCTATAAAAAAGGTAATAATCCTGGTAAGCATTTTAGCTATACCGGGATTTTTGTTTTTTTACTTATTGCCACACTTTGCAAAGAACAGGTATAAGAGTTTACCCATCTTTGGTGAGAAAGTTGTCGCATCAACCTTTCATAGCGTAAAAGGGAAAAAAATACCAGATACCATTTATCACTTGGTTCCTGATTTTAAACTCGTAAATCAGCAAAATGATACCATCTCATGGAAATCATTAGAAAACAAGATCGTGGTACTAAATTTATTTTATACCGGCGCCAACAACCAGGAAACAAGTAAATACACCAAGAAATTATCTGATGGGTATGAGCAAAAACCTTTGGTTAAGTTTTTAAGCCTGTCTGTTGATCCACTTGATAAAGGTAGAATAAAAGATTTTGCCGAACAGTTTAAGGCAAAAGCTGGGAAATGGGATTTTCTGATYGGCGATACCACTCAAACTTATCCGTTAATCAGAAAAGGTTTGTTACTTGATGTAGTGGCAGATGAAACGAAAGAGAAAACCAATTTTATTTTTAGTAATAAAATAGTACTTATTGATAATCTACACCGTATACGCGGAATTTATGATGCCGATAATGTTGAAGCAAACGCCAGGTTGGAGGACGAAATAAAAGTACTTATTGCGGAGTATTTGAGGAATGTTAAAGACGGCAGATAGTTGGCTTAGCGGTTAGGGTTTAGGACTTAGCGTTTAGACTCCGAAGTCGACACAAAATAATAATAATATAAAAGAGATTTTAAAAACTCATGGAAAATAGCCCAATTGAGAAAAAGTATAGCAAGTGGATCATCATTCTTTCTATTTTTATACCCGTAGCTGTAGCATTTTTATTCGTGGTAAAGTTAAAGGATTTGGGGATAGATGCGCCAACTCTACCTTTTTTGCCGCCAATATATGCTACCATTAACGGAATTACAGCTGTACTGTTGGTGGTGGCTGTATGGGCCATAAAAAACGGTAAAATACAATTGCACCAAAACTTGATGAAAACCGCTATCGGTTGTTCTTTATTATTTTTGATAATGTATATCGCTTATCATATGACTACCCCATCTACTAAATTTGGTGGTGATGGTGCTATTAAATATGCCTACTTCTTTATCTTGTTAACGCATATCCTATTGTCGATAGCCATTATTCCACTGGTTTTGGTTACTTATGTAAGGGCATTGGCCGAGCGTTTCGATCGCCATAGAAAGATTGCCAGGATTACTTTTCCACTATGGCTTTATGTAGCAATAACCGGAGTAGTTGTTTATCTGATGATATCACCGTATTATTCATACTAAGGTTGTCCTACCTTAACTTTTGAACCCCTACCCTAAAAAGTGGGGGTTTTATTTTTAATTAATTTTTTACCGACTAAAATTTCTTAATCAGTATATTTGGTAAGGAAGCTTATTATCATAGTAAAATGTTTTAGTTTAAATCTTTCTTCTCTTTTAATGATAAATCTATTTATTATTACGCCTTAGAATAATGGAAGACATAGCAAATTGTGATGAACTAATTTTATGGCGCTAAGCAACGCAGACAAAGAACATGTGCTGATTGATAAAATCGTAGGAGGAGATGAGCAGGCTTTTTCTGTCCTTTTCTTCAAATACCTTCCTGTACTCCAAATTTTTGCCGCTAAGTTTACTAAATCTAATGATGCCGCTGAAGAAATTATTCAAGATTCATTTTTAAGGGTTTGGCTAAATCGCGATAAATTAGCAGAAGTAGATAATGTGAAAGCCTATCTATATAAATATGTTTCTAACGAATGTTTAAGCTATTTACGCAAGAAACTTAAAGATGATAGAGTTGTTGATGCATTTACTGCGAAACAACAAAATAGCCATAACAATACTGTAGAAACTATTAATTTAAACGAGGTAACGAAAATTATTGCTATTGCTGTTGAAAAATTACCTGATCAACGCAAAAATATATATCAATTGAGCAGACGCGATGGTAAAACCATACCTGAAATTGCAGAAATACTCAATATATCGCCTAATACGGTTAAAAATGCCCTGGTAATAGCCCTTAAATCGATACGTATACACCTCGATCAACATGGGATTGTATTCTTTTTCCCAATTGTTTTTTTCTTTTTGAAAATAAAATAGAAAAAAATTAATATCCCGATAGTCCTAATTTTCTTTTGCTGCTTCTTAGTATCAGAATCTTTATGGAAGAACGTATACATTACCTTTTACAACAGTTTACTGCTAAGACCTTAAGTGAGGCCGAAAGGGAAGAACTTTTAGTTTTGGCAGAAAACAGCACATCATTGCTTTCTGACGAAATCGTGAAAATGATTATCGTTGAAGAAGAGTATGCAGTTAATGTTGTTGAGGAAAAATGGAGCCCGGTTCTAAATAAAATTCTGGCGGTAGATAAACCAATCCGATCGCCTAAACGGATTTTAATGAACAGCTTAAAATGGGCTGCCGCTGCCGTTGTTTTTATTGTGTTTTCGTTCAGCGCTTACCTCTCTTTACAGAAAAAGAAAGAGCATGTTTTTGCTACTGACGTGGCGCCGGGAAAAAATAAAGCAATCCTCACCCTGGCCAATGGAAAGAAAATTTCACTTTCGGATGCGAWGAATGGCGATGTTGCCAAAGAAGCCGGTTTCTCTATCACCAAAACAGCTGATGGCCATTTGGTGTACAACGTTGCCGCAGCAGAAAATGTAAATGATAGTAGATTAAATACCATTTCGACTCCAAACGGTGGTGAATGGCAAATCCAGTTACCCGATGGTTCTACTGTTTGGCTAAATGCAGCATCTTCAATTCAGTATTCGTTAAATATCGGGACAGCAAAACAGCGTGTAGTTAAACTAGATGGCGAAGCTTATTTTGAAGTAGCCAAAAATGCAGCACACCCTTTTATTGTTGAAACCGATAAACAAGCTGTTGAGGTATTAGGTACGCACTTCAACATTAATAGCTATAAAGATGAAAAGGTAACTAAAACCACTTTGTTGGAAGGAAGTGTACGTGTTTCGCATAATACTACCAATGAGAGCGAGGTGCTTAAGCCTGGGGAACAATCCCTAGTATCTGTTTCGGGTATAGCTATAAAAGAAGTAAATGTTGATGAAGCAATAGCATGGAAAAACGGCTATTTCATGTTTAACAACGAAAGGCAGGAAAGCATTTTACGCAAAGTTGCCCGTTGGTATAATGTAGAAATTGAATATGCCGATCCTGCTGCAAAAAATGTAATGTATTACGGAACGGTAAGCCGTTTCGAAAAAATATCGAAAGTGCTAACCAAATTTGAGCAAACTGGGGAAGTACGTTTTGATATTAAAGATAATAAACTAATTGTCTACAAAGAATAAACGAGAAAAGATGAGGGAGTAACTAACCTTTATCTCTAAAAATAACTAATTAATCAACTTAACCTAAAACTTAACAAATGATGAATAGACCTCGACAAAACTCCTGACGATTCAACGTTGAATAAATAAAAAAGGAGTGCTTGTAACACCCCCTTTATTATCTGTTTAGCTATTCCGTAACCCGGAATCGATTAAAAATCAATTACTTCTTGGATAACCGCGAAACGCTTTTTGGCGTCTAAACTTTATTGCGCTTCGCACAAAAACAGACTATTAAATGTACAAAATTTATATTAGAATTTTATGTACGCATCGACGCTACATACCTAAATTGCTATTAATTATGAAGTTAGTTACGGTCATATTACTTGCCTCGTTAATGCAGGTAAGCGCAGCTTCATTTGGCCAGCTGGTTACATTAAAAGAGAAAAATGTAACATTAGAGAAAATGTTTAGGGAAATCAGACAACAATCTGGTTACGATGTATTATTATCAAGTAATACCATTAAAAGTACTACTACTTTAAATGCCAACTTTAGTAAGGCTACCATAGATGAAGTGATGGCTAAAATTATTTCAGGACGGGATTTAACCTATACTATTGAAGATAAAACCATTTTGATCAAACCGGCAGATAAGTCAATCTTCGATAAAGTGCTTAGTTATTTCGTAGCAGTAAAAGTAACTGGTAAAGTAAGAGATAAAAGTGGAAGTGCTTTGCCTGGGGTAAGTGTACGAGAAAAAGGGGCCGCTAATGCAGTATCAACTAGTTCTTCTGGAGATTACACCATTTCGGTAAAAGAAGGAGCAGTTTTATCATTTAGTTATATTGGCTATAAAACCCTCGAAGTTCCCATAGGTGGAAAAACAGTTATTAATGTAACCTTAGAAGAGGATGCAGCACAGTTGAAAGAAGTAAATGTTGTTTCTACTGGTTATCAACAGCTGGACAGAAAATTATTTACAGGTGCAGCTACTCAGTTAAAAGTATCTGATGTAGAAAGATTGGGTGTTTCTGATATCAGCCGTATGTTGGAAGGACAGGTAGCTGGTGTTACCTTACAAAATGTTTCAGGTACATTTGGTGCAGCTCCAAAAATCAGGGTACGGGGTGCAACCTCTCTGTCTGGGGACAATAAACCGCTTTGGGTGATAGATGGTATTATTTTGGAAGATGTGGTTAATATTTCAAATGAAGCTTTATCCAGTGGTGATGCAAATACTTTATTAGGATCATCAGTTGCAGGGTTGAATGCTGATGATATTGAGAGTTTCAATATCTTGAAAGATGCAGCTGCTACAGCCATGTACGGTGCAAGAGCTATGAACGGTGTTATTGTGGTAACCACAAAAAAGGGTAGACAAACAGAAGGTACTCCAAAAATTAGTTATACTGGGAACTTTACAACTTACTCAAAACCAACTTACGAAGGAACAGACATTTTGAACTCAGACGAGCAAATGGCTGTTTTGATTGAGTATTTTAATAAAGGAGCTTATCAAATCCCAGGATCTTCAAGTGGCCAAAATGGAGGTATCTTTTATAAAATGTACAATGAGCTTTATAATTATGATCCGGCAACAAAAACCTTTGCTTTAAAATATGATAAATCAAGCGTTTCAAATTTCTTAAACAGATACGCGAATGCCAATACAGACTGGTTTGATATCCTTTACAAGAATTCATTGAAGCAGGAGCACTCTATGAGTGTAACCTCAGGTACAGAAAAGTTCCAAACCTATGCCTCAACATCATATTTGAACGATAAAGGTCAAACTATTGGTAGCAATGTAGATCGCTTTACCGGAAACTTCAGGGCAAATTTTGCACCCAGCAGTAAATTAAGCTTTGAATTGCTTACTACAGCTTCCATCCGTAACCAAAGAACACCCAGTGGTAACTCTGATCGTAAATCAGACCCGGTATATGGCAGCTACTATCGTGAGTTTGATGTGAATCCATATACTTATGCGCGTAACACAAGCCGCCTGATAACGCCATATGATGAGAATGGGAACCTAGAGTATTTTGTTAGAAATTATGCTCCATTTAATATTTTAAATGAGCTTGAAAATAATTATACGAAACTCCAGATGCTTGATATTAAAGTACAAGGAGGTGTAAAATACAAAATCATTCCTTCTTTAACTTACTCTATCAATGCCGCTTATAGGTTTTCTAAATCAGAAAGACAGAGTTATGTGTTAGAACAATCTAATCAAGCTCAGGCATTTAGGTCAGGTGGTGATGCCACACGCGACGGTGATAACCAGTATTTATACATAGACTCAGCTAATCCCACTGGTTTACCCACCAGTCTGCTGCCAACAGGTGGGTTTTATAATACTGCGGGCGACAACTTAACAAACTATTATTTCAGACACGATCTTGTATACGATAAGAACTTTAATGATAAACATCTCGTTAATGTTTTCGGTTCAATGGAGGTTCGGTATATTGATAGACAGAATGAATATTTTAATGGAGTTGGCTATCAGTATGAAAATGGCGGCTTAGTAAATCCAAGTTACTTATATTTTAAGCAGGCTGGTGAAGCGGGTAAAGCTTATTTTGGAATGGGTAACAACTACGAACGCTATGTTGCCTACATGCTAAGAGCAGCTTACTCATACAAAGGTCGTTATAGTTTTAATGCTACCACACGTTACGATGGATCTAATAAAATGGGTAGGAGCAGGAATGCAAGATGGTTGCCAACCTGGAACGTATCTGGATCCTGGAATGCTGATCAAGAAAGTTTCTGGCCTAAAAATGATATCGTAACTTCCGCAGTTTTAAGAGGATCGTATGGTTTAACTGCCAGCATTGGTAGTGCTACCAACTCGCTTCCCGTTTTTTATGATCAAATATCTAGAAGACAGTTTTTAAAAGATCAGGAAGTTCAAACCTATATATCAACGCTTCAAAATACGGAGTTAACCTGGGAAAAATCGTACGATGCCAATATAGGTTTAGATTTAAGATTCTTTAAAAACAAAGTAAATTTATCTGTCGACCTATATAATCGTAATATCCACGATCTATTGGGTAACTTGAATACTTCTGGTATTGGAGGCGAATTCACCAAAACCGCCAACTATGCGGCAATGTCTAGTAAAGGTATCGAATTCACTATATCGGGTTCGCCAATTAATGCTGGTGATTTTAAATGGGCAACCAATTTTAACTTTGCATTTAATAAAACAAAAATTACAGAACTAGATGCACTTCCTAATATTTGGAGAGCAGTTTCTGCAACAGGGGGGGCAGTTTTAGGGTACCCACAAAGAGGATTGTTTTCGGTTCAGTTTGCTGGTTTAAATCCACAATATGGTTATCCAACTTTCTACGGTGCAAATAGTACTGCCACAACGTATATTGGCCTACAAGGTGATGATATTGATATCTTAAAATATGAAGGTCCAACAGATCCGACAACAACAGGAGGCTTTTTCAATCAGTTCAGGTACAAAAACTTCTCTTTATCTGCTCTATTTAAATTCTCAGCAGGAAATGCATTACGTTTAGCACCATCTATCTCTGCTTCTTATTCTGATATGACAACTTTAAGTCGCGATGTGTTAAATAGATGGATTATGCCAGGAGATGAAAAAATTATCTTTATGCCGATAAGAGACTTAACGGTGAAGATCCTGAATTCTTTTCTACAGGGGGTGTTGCATTACCGGTTCCAACACAGTTTACATTATCATTAAGAGTTGGATTTTAATTTAAAAGATTATGAAACTAATAAAATCAATTACCATATTATCAAGTGTAATGTTACTCGTATCGTTACAATCTTGTAAGAAATTTTTAGATGAAGTACCTGATAATAGAACAGAGATAACAACTGTTGCTAAAGTAGCACAATTAACTGCAACAGCATACCCTTCTGCTCATTATATCACTTTTGCAGAGGCTGCCTCGGATAATACCGAGGAAAAGGAAAAAGGTGTAGGGACTTTGAACGATCAATGGGATAAGCCGTATTATTGGGAAGACCTTTCAGGAACCGATACAAATAGCCCAGGGTCCTACTGGAATGGGTGCTATGAAGCTATTGCTGCAGCTAACCAGGCATTACAGGCCATAGAGAACGGCAACTTTGGTAATGCGGTATTGCCATATAAGGGAGAAGCATTGGTTGCACGTGCCTATGCTCACTTTATGTTAGCTGTATTTTTTGCAAAACCTTACGAAATAGGCGGGGCTAACAGTTCTCCTGGTGTACCCTATGTTACTGTACCAGAAACTGAGCCGATTAAGCAATATTCGAGAGGGACAGTTAAAGAAACTTATGATAAAATTAAAAAGGACCTTGAAGAGGGATTGCCTTTATTATCTGCAAGTGCTTATACGGTTCCTAAGTACCATTTCACGCCTTCAGCTGCACACGCATTTGCCTCACGTTTTTATCTATTCCTTGGCGATTGGCAAAAAGTAATTGATCATGCCAATTTAACCGTTTCTGGAAACGATTTTGTTAATAATATGAGGCCCGTTTCTACAACCTTGTACGAAATGACAAACAATGATTTTAGAGCTAACTATACTAAAACTGAGCAAAGAACAGCAATTATGCTCGGTAATGCTTATAGTACTTATACTTATGTAAATACACCAAATCATGGTATTGGCAATAAGCTGGTTAGAATGTATACTTCTCCTAACGTTACGGGCAAAATACTGGCAAATAAGGTTTACCAATGGAGTGCTGGAAACTATAATACGCTAAAGTATTTATACTATTTCTTTTACACAGGTCCGGGTATCGGTTTTCCATACTTGGTTGTTCCATTACTTACTGCTGATGAAACCTTAATGAACAGGGCTGAGGCTTATGCCCAATTGGGTAATAATGACGCAGCCTTAAAAGATATCAACGATTTTATGAAGGTTAGAATTAGAAATTACAATGCTGCTACCGATGTAGTCACCTTAGCTAAAATAAAAGCATTTTATAGTATCGACGATCCGAAACAGGGATTGATACAAACTATTTTAGATTCTAAAAAAGCAGAATTTTTGGAAGAAGGTATAAGGTGGATGGATATTGTTCGTAGTGGTTTAACTGTTAAACATAATATATTTAGTAATACTGGTGTAGAGAGTTTCATGGAATTAAAACCTGCCGATCCGCGTAGATTGTTTCAATTACCGAATGAAGTAAAGCTTTCTGGAGTAGAACTAAATCCAAGATAAATATGTTTATGAAAAATTTTATTAAAAGTTCATTAGCCATAATAATGATTTTGGCTATTGCTACCTCATGTAGAAAAACTGAGGATTTAGATGTTGATTTCAACAAGTATAATTTAGATATGCCTGAATCTAATACAGATTTGGATAAATGGTTAAATACAACCTTTCTAAATCCGTATAATATGAAAGTGGTGTACAGGTTCAACAGATATTATTATGGAGATGCCGCAGCCGATGTAGCACCGCTTAAGCCTGAAAATGTGCAGCCTATGATGCAAACGGTATTGGATGGCTATTTGGCGCCATACTTAAAAATTGCAGGTTTGGATTTCGTACAGCGTACAAATCCTAAAGAATGGGTTTTATATGGCTCTGCAAAATATCAAACCGATGGCTCTGCTATAGCAGGAACAGCAGCTGGAGGTAGAAGGGTTACATTATACGGACTTAACAATTTCAGCCTTTCCCCTGGCTTTGTAACTTCCAGATTGTATGTAATTCATCACGAATTTACCCACATTTTAAACCAAACTGTAGCTATTCCTATTGATTTCGAAGCCATATCTGGTGGTACGTATAAACAGCCATGGACACTAACACTAGCTCAAACAGCTAAAGATAATGGATTTTTGGGTAGTTATGCCAGTGGTAGCCCAACAGAAGATTATGCCGAAACAACCGCAACTTTATTGGTTTCAGGTCAATCATATTATGACAACTATGCCAATACAGCCAATGCGACTGCTAAAAGTAGACTTAAATTAAAAGAGGCAAACGTGGTAAATTATTTTACAACCGCATTCGGAATCGACTTTAGAAAACTGCAAAAGGAAGTACAGGACTATATCAAAACTACTTTAAAAGATCCATCAGTTTCTTTTGGCTATTGGTTAAACAGGAACCTGTATAAAAGCATGACGATTAATCTGGATAACGATGTAACCTATAGCCAATTTGGTATTTCTGATCAATTCAAAGCTGTTTATCAAAATTCTAAAACAGCACTTGCTACAATAGGTGGGGCAAATAGGGTGTTAAATTACATTAGATTTGATTTTACCTCAGGTACTGCTGCAACGGTTTATGTTAATTATTCTAATTCTGCCGGATCAGTCTTGGAGGCTAGATATGCTTTAAATATGGTAATTAATACGACTACTGGCGAAACCAAATTTACAACGGGTACAGCCGGAGGCACAGATGCAAGCTGGGTAGGAAATGCAAATACAGTTAAACCAGGAATACAGCCTTTATTGGACTATTTTGTTAATAATACCTTTGTTGCAGACTGGTTACCAGCTGGATATAATGCGGGTACTTATACCAATTTTGGCGGTTTTTATGTTAGTGGTACGCCTACAAACTATTTTTACGGTGCTTTAGGGCAATAAATATAACTGTTATGAAAAGAATATTATTTTTATTCACTTGCCTGTTAATATTTGCAGGCTGCAAGAAATCATCATTTGTAGCTAAATTTGATCAAGATCCAGAAATTAGGATGGGTGAAGCTATTGCAAAAGTAAAAACTACTTTAAGCTCTGCCGAAAACGGATGGATTGCTACTACACCAACTGCTGATGGAGGAGGATATAGCTTCTTTATGAAGTTTGATGCTACCGAAAACGTTAAGATGTATGCTGATTTAAATGATGCATCATCCAAAACAGAATATGCTTCATATTACCGAGTTAAGCAAGATCAAGGTGTAGATTTAGTTTTTGATACATTTAACTACATCACCRTGTTGAACGATCCGGATCCTTCAACTTTTGGGGGAATCGCTAAAACAGGTTTTAAGAGTGATGTTGATTTTATTTACGATAGAATTTCTGGGGACAGTATTGTTTTTATAGGTAAAAGATACCGCCAGCCATTAAAAATGATCAAGGCAACTGCTGCCCAAAGAGCTGCTTATGAAAGTGCCGGATTAAAAACTGCTATTGATAAAATTAAAGATTATTTCAATACTTATGCGAACCCATATATTGAAGTAGTTGTTGGTGGTAGTGCGCTAAAAGTTGGTGTTTCTCCAAATGTTTCCAATAGCGTTTTATCTGGTAAAAGGATAGATTTAACAGGTGTTTTAGCTGATGGGTCTACGGTTTTTTCTAGTGGTCAAAAGTTTGCTTTTAACTTAACTGGTGCTGAAATTCTAAATGGAGGTCTAGTATGGCAAGGCATTACTTTTATCCGTCTTGCCTGGAAGGACGCAACGACCTTAGTTTTATATGATTCTACCGGAAAAGAATATATTATTAAAAATTCTGCAACGCCTATAGTTCCGCTTTATAGGCTATGGGGTAGTAAATATGGAGGTATGTTGTCCGAATATAAGACCATATATCCTGGAACAAGTACCAATGGAGCTACTATTCTAAATTATTTTCATAACGGCTTAACACCTGCCGTAACTGGATATAGTTTTAACTATGGTCGAATCAATTTTGCTTGGAACATTGCAAACAAGAGGTTAAACTTAAATGGCTTTAGTAGTCAAAATGGTGGAAGCTCTGGTTGGATAACTACTATTGTGTACAATTACACAGTTGATGCAAACGGGGTATACAAGTTTAGTCAATTTGCAGCTGCATCTGGAGGATATGTAACAAATTCACTTTCAAGACTACATGCTTTTTTATTGGCAAATAGTGTGACTTTCGATTATTATGTTGATGGTGCAAATGTTTATGGTAAAATGACAAGCGTTGAAGATCCATCAATTGTAATGACGTTTGTTTTGCAATAAATGCTCCGATATATTTAAAATCCCCCATTTTTGGGGACATTAAAGTCAGTGTTTTTTATATACGGAACGCTATAAATAATTAAAATCTAATTTTAATCTTTCTCTCCCGTAACCCTTGCCCTAAAAAGCAAGGGTTTTTTTATGACATAATTTTTAAACCCCTCCAAGCGTTTATGCTTATATTTGTAACGAATGAAGAAGAAAGCAATTTTTATCCTGTTTGTACTGGTATTTACATTCACGGTAAGTCCCAATGTTAATGCCCAATGTTCTATGTGTACCATTAATGCCGAGCAAGGTGTTAAAAACGGCAATACACAAACAGCAGGCTTAAATACAGGTGTATTGTACCTTTTATCTCTTCCTTATTTAATGGCTGTTATTGTTGGTGTGGTTTGGTATAAAAAATACCGCAAAAAGAATGTGCACCTTAATATGAAAAAGGAACCTTTTAATTTAAATTAAAAGTATGTCTGAGCAAACTACCTCAAAACTTTATGCCATTATACACTGTAAGTGTCCGCATTGCCGTAGGGGAGATATTTTTACAGGCAGTATGTATGGCTGGAACATTCAGCATACCAAAGAAATCTGCGGGCATTGTGCACAACGCATAGAAATTGAACCAGGCTACTTTTATGCAGCCATGTATGTAAGTTATGCGATGAATGTAATCGAAATGCTGTTCGCCAGTTTCATCACCTATTTAATTTTTGGTCCGCTTACCGATGCAACTTTCTGGCCTTATCTGATCGTTATTTTTGCAGGTTGTTTTATTCTGTATCCATTTAACTATCGATATTCGAGAATTATACTGCTCCATGTTTTATCGCCGAACATTAAGTATAAGCCATATTACGATAAGTAGTATTGGTTAATCGTTTAAATCGTATAAACTGGTTAATTGTTAAATTCAGCGATTAACCGATTAACCAGTTAACCCAATGCCCGTATGTTAAAAAAAGAAACCCTTAGTTTTATAAAAGACGTAGCGGAGAATAACAACCGCGAATGGTTTGCCGCCAACAAAGAAGTTTATGAAAATGCAAAGGCCGATGTACTCGGACTTGTAGCCAATATCATCCCGGAGCTGGCCAAAGTAGACCCGACACTTTCGGCAGAGATGGATCCAAAAAAGTGCCTTTTACGCATTTATCGTGATGTGCGCTTCAGCAAGAATAAAGATCCTTATAAAAATAACTTCGGCATATGGTTCTCTACCAAAAAAGGAGGAAACGAACCCGGTTATTATCTGCATATTCAGCCAGGGAAAAGTTTTATTGCCGGTGGATACTGGATGCCAGATGCACCACATTTAAAATTGATCAGGCAAGAGATTGATTATAATATAGGCGATTTTAAAGAAATTATTAACAACGCAGCCTTTAAGAAAAACTTTAAACTGGGTTTTGATAATGCACTTAAAAATGCACCTAAGGGTTATGATCCTGCAGATCCAAATATCGAATTTTTAAAATTGAAAAGCTTCGAGGCTACTACAAAAATCGAAGATGAAGAATTTTTAAAACCAAACCTCGTTAATAAGTTGATAAGTTCTTTTAAAACAGTACAACCATTAGTTGCATTTTTACGGAATGCCATTGAGCAATAACCAACTGTTAATTTTCAATGACCAACACCCAAAATAATCAATAACCGATAATCAATGTTCAAACTATAAAAGGTCTTGATACTTGATACTCAAATCTTGAAAATAAAATATGAAAAATACCTTTTTTGCATTTGCGTTACTCTTGTTTATCTCTTCAATTAGCTCTTGCGTTGTTCTTTCGCCTAAAAAGTACAAAGCCTTATTGGGCACTAAAGATTCGCTATATACTGCTTTTAACGAAGGCTTAATTAAAATCGAAAATTTAGAAAAAGAAGTAGGCAAGCTTAAAAAGGATACTACCTTAATGGCTGAAGAACTTCGCGATCTGCAGAACAATTACAATGAAATGGATGCAAGCTATAAAAAGCTTAAAAATAATTCGTCATCAGAAATTACCAAACTATCTGGAGACTTAGCTGCCCGCGAAAAACGTTTAAAAGAAGTAGAAGAAGTTTTGCGTAAACGTGATGAGGCAACCAATGCGCTGAAAGAAAAACTTCAACAGGCTTTATTGGGTTTTACCAAAAGCGGTTTAACCGTAGAGATTAAAAATGGTAAAGTTTATGTTTCGCTAACGGATAAACTATTGTTCCCTTCGGGAAGTATTATTATCGATGAAAAAGGAAAACAGGCCCTTACTCAATTGGCCAATGTATTAAAGCAACAACCAGAGATAAACATTGCTGTTGAAGGTCATACCGATAACCAGAAAATAAATAACCTGGGCCAGATTAAAGATAACTGGGATTTAAGTGTGTTAAGGGCTACTTCTGTAGTACGTTATTTAACAGAGAATGAGAAGGTAGAAAGTGTAAGGATGACGGCTACAGGTAAGGGCGAATTCCAACCGTTGGGTACCAACGCAAATGCAGATGGAAGAAGCAAAAACAGAAGGATAGAGATTGTACTTTCGCCTAAACTGGATGAACTTTATAACCTGATTAAATAAATATTTTACGCTATCGGTGGTGAAACAGCAACCGAAATTCAAGACATTTTAAGGATAATTTCTTTATGGTTAGAAAATGAAGGTGCAGCAGTTCTTGGCAGCCTTCAGTCCCGCTTTATGCTTTATACCGATGAAGAATCGGTATGTTCGCAACAATCGGGTTTAAGAACAAAGTTTGTGCACCCTGCAACCCTAAAAATGAAAAACTGTTTTGCCATTTAGCCCCGGTTGAAGCGTTACCCTGCAGCAACGAGGAACGAGGAAGCGAAGCGTATAAGCATAAAACGGGAAAGCATTTACTGATTTGCAGTGGCATTGCGCTCTATTAGGAAAAAGTATTTTAGAATTAGGAAATGGATGGCTTGTGGTTCTTGGCAGCCTTTAGTCCCGCTTTGCGCTTTACTCCGTTGCACTCCGTGTTCGCTGCAATCGGGTTTAAGAACAAAGTTTGTGCATCCTGCAACCG
>NZ_JBFTQI010000028.1:0-16885 GCF_056398925.1 Pedobacter sp. 01T416_2 | reverse complement strand
TGCAAGTAATGCGATGATACCAAATACCATCATAAAAATATAGAAACCTACGTTTCCACTTTGTAGCAAACGAATACCTTTACTGGCTTCGTTTGTACTCCACCCCAGTCCGTTCACAATTCCATCGATAAATTTGTTATCGATAATCCTATAAAAGAATTTCGAAAGTGCATCTAATGGTTTAGTGATCAGGAAATCATAAATYTCATCGAGGTAGAATTTATTATAGGATAACTTTGCCAGAGCAGAACGCGGTGCTTCATCAGCAACAGGAACGCGTGCTCCCCTTACATACCTGCTATGAGCATAAAATAAAGCTGCTATAGCGGCGGTTACCGATATCGCCATTAAACCTATTTCAGTTGAATGACTTAAATCCAATTCGTGCTGTGCTACACCTGCACCAGTTAACCAATGTGCCAACCATTCGTTTCCACCAAAAATATGCGGAAAGTTGATTGCTCCACCAATTGCAGCAAGAATAGCTAAAATGATTAAAGGTAAAGTCATCGCTTTTGGCGATTCGTGCACATGGCTTTCTTCGTGATGTGTTCCACGGTATTTGCCAAAGAAAGTCAAGAACATCATTCTAAACATATAGAATGCCGTTAAGAATGCGGTTAAAACCCCAATTCCCCAAAGTATCGGACTAGCCTGGAAAGCATGTGCTAAAATTTCATCCTTTGAGAAGAAACCAGAGAACGGTGGTAAACCTGCAATGGCAATGGTACCGATCAACATCGTTAAGAAAGTAACCGGAAGTTTCTTTCTCAATCCGCCCATATGGCGCATATCTTGTTCATGGTGCATGGCATGGATAACCGAACCTGCGCCCAAGAATAATAGTGCTTTAAAGAATGCGTGGGTTAAAACATGGAAGAATGAACCTGTATAAGCGCCGACACCCAGGCCTAAAAACATATATCCCAATTGCGATACGGTTGAATAAGCCAACACTTTTTTAATATCAGTCTGTGTTAAAGCAATAATTGCTGCAACTAAAGCCGTAGCCGCTCCAACAATGGCAATGATGTGCTGTGTAAGCGGAGCAAGATCGAATAATACGCTCGAACGTGCAATCATATAAATACCAGCTGTAACCATTGTAGCTGCGTGGATCAAAGCTGARACTGGCGTTGGTCCGGCCATTGCATCAGGTAACCAGGTAAACAAAGGCAACTGAGCCGATTTACCGCAGGCACCAATAAATAACAAGATGGTAATTAAAACCAAAGTATCTTTGCCTGGCAACATATTAGCTGCTTGCGGGAAAACTTTAGCAAATTCTACACTACCAAAAGTGGTAAAGATTAAGAATACACCTAACAAAAAGCCTAAATCACCAATTCGGTTCATTACGAAAGCTTTTTTAGCTGCTGAGGCATAAGTACTGTTTGTATACCAGAAACCGATTAACAGGTAAGAGCATAAACCTACACCTTCCCAACCGATAAACATAACGATGTAGTTTGATCCCAATACCAATAAAAGCATGAAGAATACAAACAGGTTCAGATAAGCGAAAAACTTACCGAATCCTGCATCGCTGTGCATATAGCTGGTAGAATATAAATGGATCAGGAAACCGATTCCAGTGATGATCAAAAGCATGATCGAGCTTAAAGGATCAACCAGAAAAGATAATGGAATGTGTAGTGCACCCGCGCTGATCCAATCGAATAAAAATACTTCGTGAGATTTTTGTGTGTCGCCTTGTAAACTAAAGAAAATAACTATGCTGATAATAAAGGAGGCTAAGATTACCCCGCTTCCGATGATACCAACAAGTCCTTTAGATAAAGAGTTTCTGCCTAGTCCATTAATTACAAACCCTAAAAAAGGAAGTAACGGAACCAACCAAATCAATTGTTCTATTGTCATTCTTATTATATATTTACCACTTAAGGCGATTTAAAACATTAATATCTACTGATTTCGTATTTCTGTAAACCATTACGATAATTGCCAGGCCTACTGCAACCTCTGCAGCTGCCAAAGCCATAATGAAGAATACGAAAACCTGCCCTGATGGGTCATTGTTATGAACCGAAAATGCTGTTAAAAGTAAATTAACCGCATTTAGCATCAGCTCAACCGACATAAAAATTACAATGGCATTTCTGCGGGTAAGTACGCCTATTACACCAATAGAAAAAATAATGGCACTTAAATAGATGTAGTGGTTTAGCGGAACGCCTGCTGCTTGTGTGAATAAATTTTCCATTATGCTTCTACCTCATCTCTTTTAGATAATAAAACGGCTCCAACCATTGCTGCCAATAATAACAGAGATGACAATTCGAAAGGCAATAAGAATGGGCCAAAAAGCTCCTTACCTAGATTTTCTACCAACCCTAATCCTGGATTTTTCAAAATCAATGGACTGGTAATACTTGCTGATTTTAAAGAACCAATTAAGGTTACAACCAAACAACCGCCAGCAATTACACCTACGATTTTGATCAGTGGCGATTTACTCGGTTCAGTTTCTTTGTTCAGGTTAAGTAGCATCAGTACAAAAAGAAACAATACCATTATGGCCCCCATGTAAACGATAAAGTTTACCACCGCTAAAAACTGTGCGTTTAATAGCACATAGTGTACAGTGAAGGTAAAAAAGGTAAGGATTAAGTACAATACACTGTGGATCGGATTTTTTGCAAAAATCACCATCAGCGAAAAGATGATACTTAATGTGGCTACGAAATAGAATACTTGTGTACTCATTAATTAATTGTTTATTTATGTTCCATGGTTTGTGTCTCCACAAACCATTATTTATATTTCGTTTCGTGAAGACACGAACCGAGGCTTAAGATTATTTACCATGGTTCGTGTCTTCACGAACCATCATTTTATTTTTTCATTTCCAATGGAGCCTCTACCAACTTATCTTTTCCGTAAATGAAATCCTTACGTAAATAATCAGCTGGTACAATCGGCCCATCTAAGTAAATTGCCTCTTTTGGACAAGCTTCTTCACATAATCCACAAAAAATGCAGCGCAACATATTGATTTCGTAAGTTGCTGCATATTTTTCTTCGCGGTATAAATCTTTCTCCTCAGGTTTGCGTTCAGCGGCAATCATGGTAATGGCTTCAGCTGGACAAGATAAAGCGCATAAACCACAAGCAGTACAACGTTCTTTACCATTCTCATCGCGTTTTAGCGAGTGCATCCCTCTAAAGTTGGTGGAGAATTCGCGCTCTACTTCAGGATATCTTATAGTAGCCTCTTTTTTAAATAAGTGACTGATGGTAATGCCCATACCCTTAGCAATTGCCGGCAGGTACATCCGCTCCATAAAGCTCAATGGCTTTTGTTCCAGTACTTTTTTCTTATTACTTAATGATTCCATAATTAAAACTTCTCAATAATCGCAATCACAACACCTGTTATTATAATATTGGCAATAGCCAAAGGTATTAAACCTTTCCAACCTAAATTCATCAATTGATCGTAACGGAAACGAGGGATTGTCCAACGTACCCACATGAAGAAAAAGATGAAAGCACATATTTTACCGAAGAAAACTGCTGTACCAAAAAGTGGTGCCCAGGTTGGGCCTAACCACACCGCCATCGAATCCATGCCAGGGTAATTATAACCGCCCCAATATAATGCCGCCATCACTGCTGATGATACGAACATATTGATATATTCAGCAAATAGGTAAAAWCCTAATTTCATTGAAGAATATTCGGTATGGTAACCACCGATTAATTCCGTTTCGCATTCAGGCAAATCGAATGGCGCACGGTTGGTTTCTGCAAATGAACAAACCATAAAGATTAGGAATCCAAGTGGCTGATATAAAACGTTCCATCTCCAACCATGTTGCTGATCAACGATTTCTTTTAAGCTTAAGGTATTCGTCATTAAAAGCAAAGCGATGATCGATAATCCCATTGCAATTTCATAACTGATGTTCTGCGAAGCTGCACGGATAGCACTTAACAAAGAGTATTTGTTGTTTGAAGCCCATCCCCCAATCATTACACCATAAACACCTAAAGAAACGACTCCAAAAATGTATAAAACTCCAACATTGATATCTGAAACCTGTAAAGGAATAGTTTTGCCTGCAATTAAAACAGGGCTGCCCCACGGGATAACCGCCGTACCTATACAGGCACAAAGCAATGCCAAACCCGGGCCCGCTATAAATAAAAATCTGTTTGATGAGGTAGGAATAATTTCCTCTTTCATAAACATTTTTAATCCATCGGCCAACGGTTGTAAAATACCAAAGGGGCCAGCTCTATCAGGGCCTAAACGATCTTGTAAATATGCAGCAACTTTACGTTCTGCATAAGTAGAATACATGGCAATAACTAAACTGATGCCGAAAATTACAGCTACCAGGATAAATTTTTCTATAACAAAAGCGCTATCCATTAGTATTTAACTGTTTTATGTAATTCAATTTCATTTGCAGCTTGTAATGCCTCATTTGGCTGAATTACATGCAAAGGTTTTAATGTTTCGTAGTGGTTAGATGCAATTACCGAAGTATCATCAATGTGTGTTGGATGTTCAATTACCCAATCAGCAGTTGCTTTTTTATCGAAGCGGCAAGTATTGCAAATAAATTCTTCTACTTCTCCAAACTGATCTTTACGTGCGGTAACACGTAAAACATCTGCTCCTTTATACCAAAGTGTTACTTTACCGTTGCATTTTTCGTGAGCGCAATCACGGTGTGCATCAACTGGTTTGGTAAACCAAACACGGTTTTTAAAACGGAAAGTTTTATCGGTTAAAGCACCTACCGGGCAAACATCGATTACGTTTCCTGAGAAATCGTTATCAACAGCCTGGGTGATGTAAGTAGAAATTTCGGAATGGTCGCCACGGTTTAAAATACCATGAACACGTTTGTTTGTAATCTGATCAGCCGTGAAAACACAACGGTAGCACAAAATACAACGATTCATGTGCAACTGGATTTTATCACCTATATCGATACGCTCGAAAGTACGGCGTTCAAACTCATAACGTGTTTTTTGCAAACCATGCTCGTAGCCCAAATTTTGCAAATCACACTCTCCTGCCTGATCGCAAACAGGGCAATCTAAAGGGTGATTAATCAATAAGATCTCTACAACACCTGCACGTGCTTCCAAAACTTCTGGTGAAGTAATGTTAAGCACTTCCATCCCATCCATTACGGTTGTGCGGCAAGAAGCCACCAACTTAGGCATTGGGCGAGGATCTTTCTCCGAACCTTTAGTCACTTTTACAATACAGGTACGRCATTTACCGCCACTGCCTTGTAATTTAGAATAATAGCACATTGCTGGCGGAACAATATCCCCTCCGATTTGCCTTGCAGCATTCAGAATGGTTGTGCCGTTATCAACCTCTACTGTTATCCCATCTATCGTAACCTTAACTTTTTCACTCATGGTTAATGATATTCTTTATTTTTTATACTTCTACCGTCATTGCGAGGTACGAAGCAATCTTTTTACAATTTATTATTTCTCTTTCGAGATTTTATAGCCAATTTCTTTTCTTGGCTTTTCTTTCTGTTCTAGTAGTTCATCAAAATACCTGAAGATGACTTCAATATTTTTATCCTGATTATCTACTTTCTTTTTAATTTTTTCAACTTCTAATCTTATTTCTGTATTGCTTAAAACCATCGTTCTAAGCTGTACAAACACATCAATAATTTTAATACTTACTTCTACCGCCTGTTTACTTTTCAAAACATTTGATAGTTGCAAAATACCATGCTCACTAAATGCAAACGGAAGATACTTTGAGTATTTTCCTTGTTCTAAGGTCGCAAATTGCGACCTTAAGACCTCATTTTCTTCTTTTGTTAATTCGAACATAAAGTGCTCTGGAAAACGCTCTATATTTCTTCTAACTTGTTCTTTTAATCTTTTAGTCTCAACGCCAAAGAGTTCTGCTAAATCAGAATCTAACATCACCTTAACTCCTCTAAAAAGATAAATTTTGTTTACAATTACCTCATTAGGAATTATTGATGTCTCTTGTTTCGGCATTTACAAGTTCATTTTCTAAGATCACAAATTGTGATCTTAGGTTTTAAATTAAATATTCAACTGGTCGCAAATTGCGACCTTAAGATTTTATTTCTCTTCCGTTACCGGAGCTTTCTCAATCGGGATAGCATAAWTTGCAATACCATAATTTTGGCTCTGACTCTTAACAGGTTCTTTAATATGCCATTCAAATTCATCTCTGAAGTGACGGATTGCGCTGGCTACCGGCCAGGCTGCTGCATCACCCAACGGGCAGATTGTATTCCCTTCAATTTTGCGTTGAATATCCCACAATAAATCAACATCTTCCATTTTACCGTGCCCGTGTTCGATTTTGTGTAACACTTTTTCCATCCATCCGGTACCTTCGCGGCAAGGTGAACACTGTCCACAGCTTTCGTGGTGATAAAAACGGGCAAAATTCCAGGTATTACGAACAATACACTGATCTTCATCAAAAGCAATAAAACCACCTGAACCCATCATGGTTCCTGTAGCAAACCCACCTTCTGATAACGATTCGTAACTCATTAAACGAGGTTCGCCGTTAGCGTATTTCAGGGTTAAATTAGCAGGTAAAATAGGCACCGATGATCCGCCTGCAACCGTTGCCTTTAAACGTTTACCATTGGCAATACCGCCACAATACTCGTCTGAATAAATAAATTCTTCTACCGGTAAGCCCAATTCGATTTCGTAAACACCTGGTTTAACTAAATTACCCGACGCTGATATTAATTTTGTACCTGTACTTCTACCAATACCAATTTTTGCATATTCATCGCCACCATCGTTGATAATCGGTACCACTGCAGCAATCGATTCAACATTGTTAACCACTGTAGGACAACCATATAACCCTGCAATTGCCGGAAATGGTGGTTTAATCCGTGGATTACCTCTTTTACCTTCAAGCGATTCTAGCAAAGCAGTTTCTTCACCACAAATGTAAGCGCCGCCGCCTGGCTGAACATATAATTCTAAATCGTAACCTGTTCCTAAAATGTTTTTACCCAACCATCCTGCAGCTTTAGCCTCAGCAATTGCTTTTTCTAAAATGCGGATCTGAGGCATCATTTCGCCACGTACATAGATATAAGAGACCTTGGCACCCAATGCGAAACTCGATACAATCATTCCCTCAATTAATGCATGGGGAATATAAGTCATCAAATAACGGTCTTTAAAAGTTCCTGGCTCTGATTCATCAGCATTACACACCAAATAACGCGCAACACCTTCTGGTTTAGCCAAAAAGCTCCATTTCATCCCGGTTGGGAAACCCGCACCTCCGCGACCGCGTAAGCCCGATTTCTTAACTTCTTCAACAATCTCTTCAGGTGTTAAAGTTTTAAGGGCTTTTTCCACAGCACGGTACCCGCCTTTTTGGCGATAGACTTCAAGTGTATTGATGCCTGGTACGTTTATATGCTCAAGTAACAGTTTTCGAGACATTTTAATTAGTCTATAGTCTGTAGTCCATAATCCATAGTCTTAAGTCAAAACGACTCTCGACTTAAGACTTTCGACTTAGGACTTATTTTTCAAATCTTCAATCAATTTATCTACACTTGCTTCGGTAAGGTTTTCGTAGAAAGTATATTCCGGGCTAATTTGCAACACCGGGCCGAAACCACAGGCGGCTAAACATTCAACTCCTCTAAAGCTGAATAAACCATCGGCAGTAACTTCACCTTCTTTAACACCTAACTTGTTTTCCAAGTGGCTTATTATTTTTTCGGCACCAACCAGGCAACAAGGGCCGGTACGACAAACCTCCAAAGCATACTTACCTTGTGGTTTTAAAAAGTACATGGTATAAAATGTTGCCACCTCATACACTTCAATTGGCTGAATATTTAAATATTCAGCTACTTTATCCATCGCTGGTGTACTCACCCAAAGGTATTCGGCCTGTACCAAGTGCAATAATGGCAACAAAGCTGATTTGTGCTTACCTTCAGGGTAACGGCTTTTTACATCATCAAATTTGGCCAGCAATTCTGATGAAAACACTACAGGTGTTTGTTCTTCTACTTTAAGCATCTAATTCTCCTGCAATAATATTCATACTACTCATGTTGATAATGGCATCAGACAATAACATGCCCTCGCTCATTGGTGCAAACATCTGGTAGTTTACAAAACTTGGTCTGCGGAAGTGTAAACGGTACGGTGTACGGCCTCCATCATTAATCAGATAGAATCCTAACTCGCCATTTCCGCCTTCTACGGCATGATAAACTTCTGCTTTGGGCGCATCAATTTCACCCATCACAATTTTGAAGTGATAGATTAATGCTTCCATATTATTGTAAACTTCTTGTTTTGGAGGGAGGTAAAATTCAGGAACATCGGCATGAAAAATACCCTTTGGCTCTGTTTTTAATTTCACAAGCGCCTGTTCGATAATGCGGACACTTTGCCACATCTCTTCATTACGCACTAAATACCTGTCGTAAATATCGCCGCTTGTACCTACCGGAACTTCAAAGTCGAAATCCTGATATGAAGAATATGGATCGCTTACACGCACATCGTAATCTACACCGGTAGCACGCAAAAGCGGCCCAGTCCAGCTATATTCTAAAGCAGCTTCTTTAGTTACTTCTGCAACACCAGCCGTTCTATCAATAAAAATACGGTTACGTGTTAATAGATTTTCGAACTCTTTTAACGCTTTAGGGAATTCTTTTAAAAACTTATCAATTTTAGCAAAGGCGATATCATTGAAATCTCTTTCAAACCCACCAATACGGCCAATATTTGTGGTTAAACGTGCACCACAAACTTCTTCGAAGATTTCGTAAATATGCTCACGGAACTGGAAAAGGTATAAGAAAGTGGTTGTTGCCCCGGTATCCTGACCAATAATCGTGTTACAGATAATGTGATCGGCAATACGCGAAAGCTCCATAATAATTACCCGAAGGTAATCTACGCGTTTCGGCATCTGAATATTTAACAACTTCTCAACCGTCATGTGCCATCCCATATTATTAATAGGCGACGAGCAATAGTTTAAACGGTCGGTAAGTGGTGTAATTTGATAAAATGGGCGATGCTCGGCAATCTTTTCGAAAGCACGGTGGATATACCCAATGGTAGAAACGCCGCTTACAATACGTTCGCCATCTAATTGCAAAACGTTTTGAAAAACGCCGTGTGTTGCAGGGTGCGTTGGGCCTAAGTTTAAGGTTACCAGCTCACTTTGCGGGTCGTTATCTGTAAATACCGGATGGTTATGATTCATAGTTTACCTTCCAAAAAATTCGTCTTTTTTATCTACTCTGTTCGGATCTTCCAATGGATATTGTTTCAACATCGGATGAACACCTAAGTCGTCCATATTTAAAATACGTCGTAAATCAGGGTGACCTTCAAATTTAACCCCGAACAAATCGTAAGTTTCGCGTTCCATCCAGTTGGCACCTTTCCARACAGTTGTTGCTGTAGGGATAGTTGGATTTTGTTCTGAAATGAAAACCTTAATCCTGATTCTAACTTTCTCGACCATGTTGTGCAAATGGTAAACCACTGCAATACCATGATCTTTACCAGGATAATGGACTGCCGTAATATCGGTCAAGAAATTAAAACTCAAATCGTTTTTAAGGAACGATAATACATTGATGATAACATCTTTGGTGGTTGCAAAAGTTAATAAGCCATATGGTTCAGAAACTCCGGTTACCTTTTCGCCAAACTTATCGCTAAGTTTTGCCAGAATATTATTATTTAGTGTCGTTTCTTCCATTATTTAATGCCGTATTGACCTAAAAGTTCTTTGTAATAATCAGAATTTCTTCTTCTGCCCGACTCGTTTTTCACTAAATCCTGAATACGCTGAAAACCATCTAAAATGGCTTCAGGTCTTGGCGGACAACCCGGAACGTAAACATCCACCGGAATAACCTCATCAATACCCTGCAATACGGAATAAGTATCAAAAATACCACCACTACTTGCACAGGCACCAACAGCCATTACMCAACGCGGCTCTGCCATTTGGATATAAACCTGCTTTAATAYCGGGGCCATCTTTTTAGCGATAGTTCCCATAACCATTAAAACATCTGCCTGACGGGGAGAAAAACTTAAGCGTTCGGCACCGAAACGACCAAGATCGTAGTGAGAACCCATGGTTGCCATAAACTCGATTCCACAACAAGAAGTTGCGAAAGGTAAAGGCCATAATGAATTTGAGCGGGCCAAACCAATCACTTTATCAAGAGAAGTGGCGAAAAAGCCAGATCCTTCTATTCCTGGAGGCGCATCAACTATATTAATTTCACTCATGTTTATAAACAAAAAATGCTCATCCCTTTGCAGAATGAGCAACAAATTTACAATATTTTAAAGGCAAACAAACTAGCTTTACTCGATTTAGAACCTTTCTAAATAACCAAAACAGCTATAAGTTAGTGTAAGTGATACACATTCGGTTTGCAGTTGGCAATTTTCAGTTTACAGTTTTTAAACCGAGAACTATTAACTGCCAATTGTGAACTGAGAACTGCCAACTGACTAGTTCCAGTCTAAAACTTTTTTCTTGATGACGTAGATAAAACCTAGCAACAAAGTACCCATGAAAATGAACATTTCGATCATTCCATCCATCCGCAATGTACGGAAATTAACTGCCCAAGGATACATAAAGATAACCTCTACATCGAACAGTACAAATAAGATGGCTACTACGAAATATTTGATAGAGAAAGGCTGACGTGCATTACCTACTGATTTAATACCGGCCTCAAAAGTTTCTAACTT
Organism: Pedobacter sp. 01T416_2; assembly: GCF_056398925.1. NCBI lineage: Bacteria > Pseudomonadati > Bacteroidota > Sphingobacteriia > Sphingobacteriales > Sphingobacteriaceae > Pedobacter > Pedobacter sp. 01T416_2. Next base: position 6,094 of record NZ_JBFTQI010000028.1, on the reverse strand, counting down.
ATCGCTTGTTTTACGTTTTGGACCTAAAAAATGGGTAGCAACCAATGTGGTTACCACAAAACCTAAAGCAACAATTACTTGAAATATAATTGGTAAAAAATCTATAGAGGAACTCTGCGCTTGCATAATTTTTATTTTGTGATGCAAAAGTAAAAGAAAAAGGCAGAGTAACCAAACTCTGCCTTTTCTAAATTATTTAACTTTTAATTATTTGCCTTTAGCTTTTGGTTTTGCAGCAGGTGCAGGTGATTGTAACTCTTTTAATCTAGCCGCAGCGTAAGTGTCTGCAGGATCTAATGCCAGACTTTTAGTGAAAGYATCAATAGCCTTAGCTTTATCTTTATCTGAATACCAAGCGCCAATATTATTATAAGATTCTGATAAGTTAGTCTTATTTGCAGCTACTTCTTCAGGTTTTACCAAGCTAACATATTTTTCAAAGTATGGTATTCCGGTTCCTTTTGGATTAGCTTTGTCATCTACCAAATTTGCAATTCTTCCTCTTACAAAGTATCCTAAAGCAAATTCTGGAGAAACTTTAGCTAAATGGCTTAAAGCAGAGTCTGCCTCAACTAATGCAGCAGTATTAAATGGTTTTTTCTCTTTCTGAGCAATGTAAGCTTCGTAGAATCTAGTTTGACCTAAATAGTAGTAATTAGTAAGCGATCCTTTTCCGTTAGGATTATATTTAATAGCCATTTGGAAAAGTTCAGCAGATTTAGCATATTTCTTTGCTTTCATTAAAGCTAAACCAGCTTCCGCTAAAGCGTCGGCATTGTTTGAATCAATTTTAGCAGCCTCAATAATATTCTTTACCGCTAAACTATCTTGACCAGCTTGCAATTGTGACTTTCCTAAATAAAGATAATCGTTTCCTAAGATTCTAGTTTTATCCTTTTCCTTGGCAAAAAACTCAGTCATGCTGGTTAAAGCTGCTGGATAATTTTTATTCTCATAAGCAGCCCACCCTTTAAGTCTAGCTACTGTATTTGCCTTTGGATTATTTGCTGGAACTTGCAAAGAAGTGGCTACCTGCTCTAAGGTTTTGAAATCTTTTGCGTAGAATAAAAATTGAGCATAACGCAATTGAGATTCCAAAGATTTATCCGTTAAATCCATGTATTTTTTATAGTTCTCAATCCCTTTAGCTGCTTTTTCTTTATCAACACCAAAGCTACTCCACTGTAAATATAACTCACCTAACTCGCGGTAAGCAGGGCCATAGTTTGCATCAGCAGCAATTACATCTTGTAACTCTTTTTCACCTTCAGGAAAAGCCCTAGATTCTTTGTACATTTTACCAATCTGCGTTTTAGCTCTTCTATTGTTTGGATCAACATCACCAACACGCATGTATGGACCTAATGCCTCTGAATTTTTTTTCTGTAACGCATAGGCATCACCTTGTGCTAAGAAAACTTCAGCATCTTTATCTTTAGAATCTAACTCATCTGCTTTGGTAATGTTTGCTAAAGCGTTGGTAAAATCAGGTTTTGATACATCATCACTTGGTTTATCCTGTGCTAAATAGGCTTTACCGATATACAAATAAGTTTTGTAATCTTTCGGCGCCAAAGCTACTGCCTTGTCGAAATTAGTTTTAGCAGAACTTGGGTTATTAGATAACATATCTGCCTCACCTAAACCGATTAAGTTTAAGTTGTTTTTTGGATCAGCGGTAACACCTTTCGTAAATACGGCTCTAGCGGAGTCGATGTAACCGGTTTTTAAGTAAACCAAACCAAGATTGTAATAGTTATTACCATCTGATGCTTTTGAGCTCACCAATGACTTAAGCATTGATGATGCTTTCTGATACTGCTCCGCGTCGATGGCTTTTTTCGCGTCATTTAAATCTTGAGCAAAAACTGCAGAACCCATCAACACCAAACCTACATTTAAGGTTATTGCTTTCTTTAAAATTTTCATCGGATATTCTGTTTTTTTATTTAATAAAAATGAAGTGTCTCTTTAGATTTACTTCGTGGTTCAATTTATAATTTTTAATTTAATTTCCTTTTGTCAGGTTAATTTGTCTTGGCATTAATTTATGCGGGCCAAGTCCAGATTTAAGTACAATCAATTGTCCCCTCTGACTTCTTAACCATGTTGCAAATCCTGTGCCTAAACCATCTCTTCCCTCGCAATCTATAATATTTATATTTCTTAAGAAAGGATAAACACCGTTGATCAAGTTATCTTGAGTTGGTTTATAGAACTGATCGTCTCCTATCTTGCCTTTTACATTCTTTACGCCCAGCACCTTTATCTGAGAAAGGTATTCGCTCATCTCTGTATCCTTGTCCGTGATCCAATTCACGCCCAAAATACCAATAAAATCTTTATCTTCTGCAATAAGTTTAATTACTTCTTTGCTAGAATTTTTAGAGTAAACACCTGTAGCTGGAAATTGGCTGATATGGGCCAACTCTTTAAAATATTGAAAGGTACTTGAATAAGCGTTATCAAAGACCAATTTTTTATCTGACTTCTTCCCCTGTAATATATCAATCACCTCTTTAACGTTAATTGTACTATCGATATTGCCCTGATTGGTAATTAAAGCAATACCATCAATGGCAAAACGCGAAGAGTTGATTTTAATATTACGCTGGTTATAATACTTTTCTTCTGCTTTGGTTAATAACCTTGGCAAAACAATTACCCTTACACTATCATTAAGAAAGGCAGGCAATAATTTTTCTTCAGGTTTTACCGTTGTCTGAAATTTTGCATCCGGATAATCCAAACTAAAAATATCGATCTGATCCTGAACAATCGGTCCAACACTTTCATCAACCAATATTTTTAAGGTACCGCTTGTTCTGGTTTCTTTAACTGCATTGGCTTTATTTTTGCGTTTGCAGGATACAAGTAAAGCTAGTACACAAAATATTAAAAGGAAATTTTTCATTGAGCTGATTAGTCGCGCCTTCCAAGGCTTAAAAGTCTTACAAATGCATAAATAATTAAGAAGATACCGATTGCGATGCGCCCCCATTGCGGAATAGTGCTTAATCGCAGGGCAATTGGTTCGTAAAATATAAATGCAAAGCCCAATACCACATAGAAAACGAACATGACAAGGCCTAAAATGAGCAAAAACCGCTGTTTAGGCGATTTTTGCTTAAAAATATCAAAATTTAACATCTACTATTAGTTCAATGTAAAGTTAACGTTGATGTTGTATTTTACCCTTACCGGCTTACCATTCTGGATACCTGGGTTCCAACGTGGACTAGCTTTCAATACACGGATGGCTTCTTCATCAGTTCCGCTACCCAAACCACGGGTAACTGTGATATCAGTTAATTTACCATCTTTTTCAACAACGAAAGATAAAAATACTTTACCTTGAACGTTATTTTCTTGTGCCATTGGAGGGTACTTTATTGCTTTACTTAAGTATCCATAAAACTTAGAGATACCTCCTGGGAATTCTGGTTGTTTCTCGATACTAACAAAGTCGTAAACTTTATTATCATCAACCGCAACAGCAGCTTCTCTTTTTGGTCCTTCACCTACTGGTTCAGCGATAACAATATCAGCTGTTGGATCACCTTTGATATCTCTCTGCCCTGGATCTGCTTCCTTCAATTTTTCAACCGTAGGTGGTTCATCACGAACCTCGATATCTGGTTTTACAATTGGAGGTGGCATTTTCACCTGGTCAACTTTTGGTGGAGGTGGCTCTACCGGTGGTGGTGGCGGTGTTTTAGGATCTACTGGTGGTGGTGGCGCTAAAATTACTTCTTGTGCTTTTAATTGCTCATCTTCATGATCCATTGAGCCTTTAATCAGGCTATAGATTTTAGGAGAGAAAAATAACACAATAAATATAATAGAGCCGATAATTAATGCTTTTGAGGTGTTGGCACCATTGCTTTTACGCAACTGATACGCACCGTAGGTTTTGTTTTTATCCGCAAAAACCACTTCAAGCCATTCTTTTCTGAATATATCTAACTTCGACATAACTATTGGTTTTACTGATTATAAAATTCCTTTTTCTTTCATGAACTGCTTCTCATTATCAAGGATGTTATCATCGTCGATCTGACGAACCTTAACTTTAAGAATTTCCAACTCATCCATGATGTCTACAAAGTTTTGGAATGTAGAACCTGATGTTGGTTTTACCAGTACAACAAAGTCTCCAGCAACGCCTGAGGCATCAGCTGCTTTTCTATTTTTAACAATAGCATCTTCGATTTGTGAACCAGATTCTATAGTTGGTGCGCTTTCGCCAGCTACTCCCATATACCATGCTACCTTATTGCTTTTACCCAACAAAATAGTCATTGTTTTACTTGCTTTCAGCTCCAATCTGTTCTCAGGTAACTTTTCGTTTTTATCTGGCTTTGCAATATCCATCGCTTGCGGCGTAGAGATTACTGTTGTTAAGATAAAGAATGTTACCAAAAGAAACATTAGATCCACCATCGGAGTCATATCAACCCTTGGGGTGGCTTTCTTCCCGCCTGTGTTTAATTCTGCCATTTCTTATTTCTTTTTAGCTTCAGAGTTGGTAACCAATAAAAACTTGTTTACACTTTGTTTCTGAAGTACATCAATAATCTTTTTAACTACCGGATATTCTTCTTTAGCATCACCTTTAATACTGATGCGCATATCCTGATTATTAAGCTCCTTAGTTGCTCGACGGGCATTTAACACCCAATCATTTAACTGATTGTCAGTCGAATCTGAAGGTATGCCAGGTTGTACCCCTGGTTTCATACGGTCAGCACCGTTCAAGGCAATAAGAGATTTTAAACTCTGGATCGGTACACCGAAACTCCCGATATTGGAGAAACGTTGTATTTCTAACGGAGTGAACGATATTTTATACTGTTCGCCCATTAGTTCTAATGTTTTCGCTCTCACTTTTGTACCTGCTACTTCGAAGAAAACTTTACCCTGCCCGATGGTTAATATCGCATTGTTTTCTACCGGCACCTTAAACTCATATGTAGATGAAGGTGTAGAAACGGCTAGTGGTTCTGGTTGCCTCGCTGTAGCAGTTAAGATGAAGAAAGTAAGTAACAATGACGCCACATCACACATGGCGGTCATATCTGTTACTGTACTTGTTCTTTTAACTTTAATTCTAGGCATAATATTTTTTACTAGTTTTAATAATGATGATCTTTTTTCCGGTTTTCCATAAAGCCGGTAAAAATTTTTTCAAAATTCTTATTTATGCGAACTAGCGTATGTTTGAACGATGCTGAAACCAGCTTCATCGATAGCGTAAGTTAACTTGTCAATTTTAGAAGTTAATACGTTATACATGATAATTGCCACAGTAGAAACCAAGATACCTGTTGCAGTATTGATCAACGCCTCAGAGATACCTACCGCTAATGCTGACTGATCTGGTGCACCAGAGTTTGCTAAACCGGCGAATGCACGGATCATACCTGTTACTGTACCCAATAAACCTACTAATGTACCAATTGATACCAAAGTTGCAATTACAGTTAAGTTTTGCTCTAACATTGGCATTTCTAAAGCTGTAGCTTCTTCAACCTCTTTTTGGATTGCAACGATTGATTGCTCAACATCCATATTGGTATCTGCTTCAACTTCACTGTATTTTTTCAAGCCAGATTTAATTACGTTAGCAACTGAACCTTCTTGTTTATCACACTCAGCTTTTGCTGCTTCGATGTTACCTGCGCTTAATAAACCTTGTACTTTGCGAATGAAAGTATCTAAGCTAGATTTTCCACTTGCTTTACCAATAACGATGAAACGTTCGATAGAGAATACAATTACTACTAATAGTAATCCAACTAAGATCGCTACGATAGGACCTCCTTTGTAAGCTGTTCCAAGATAGTTACCAGGTAATGGTAATTTTTCTCTGTCACCATCGATAAAGTTACTTCCTTCTCCGAATACGAATCTCCAAACACAGAATCCAATGATAATACAAATTGGAATAACGAATGTTGCAAATACATTTGAAGCACTAGAAGAGCTCTCTTTTTTAACAGTTGTTGGTTTTGGTGCGTTTGCCATTTTTTTTGAAATTTTAGTTTTAGTTCTTGTTTTTAATTTTTAGCTGTTTTTTTCTTTTGTACTACAC